>JBJOPU010000053.1:0-7653 GCA_046050505.1 Actinomycetota bacterium | reverse complement strand
AGGTGCACCGTCATCGTTCGCTCTCGGGCTTATCGCACTCACGCGGAGTCACGCGGCGCCCAGCCGGAGTGCGGGTCATAAATGATGGGCGGTGGAAACGAGTTTACCGGGGCACAGATGCACGAACGCCGTGCCGCTAGCGTTGTTGACGTGACCGACCTTCCCGCCTCACTCGCCGAGATTCGCGACGACTTTCTCTCGTTCAGCGAGGCCGACCGGCTGCAGCTCCTGCTCGAGTTCTCGAACGAGTTGCCCCCTGTTGCGTCGACCTATCTCGAGCATCCCGAATTGCTCGAACGCGTCGACGAGTGCCAGTCGCCCGTCTATATCATCGCCGAGGTTGCGCCCTCGGGTCGCGTCGACGTGCACGTGACGGCTCCGGCAGAAGCCCCCACAACGCGCGGCTTCGCATCGATCATCGCCCAGGGTCTCAGCGGGCTCGATGCCGCAGAGGTTCTTGCTGTTCCCGACGACTTCGCGCTCATGCTCGGGCTCACCGGCGCCGTGAGCCCCCTGCGTTTGAACGGCATGTCCGGCATGCTGTGGCGCGTCAAGCGCCAGGTGCGCGAGAAGATGGCCGCCTAGTGTTGCGTCGCGTCGTTCCCGCCGCCGGTGGAGAGATCGACCTCGATGCTCCGGATGCCCGCGCCACGCTGCTCGATTGGTACGCGCCGCGCCACCCCGAGTACGTGCGGCTCAACCTCGTGTCGACGCTCGACGGCCGCGCCGCCGGGCCCGACGGCACCTCGGAGTCACTCACGTCGCGCGCCGACCGCATGATTCTCGGGGTCATCCGAGAGCTCGCCGATGTCGTGGTCGTAGGCGCCGAGTCGGTGCGACGGGAAGGTCTCGGCAGGCCACGCCGAGCGGCCCTCGCGATCGTCTCGGCCAGCGGAGACCTCTCGGGCCACCGACTCGACGAGCACGCCGAGCGCACGATGCCCGTCATCGTCATCACCACGGCCGCGGGTGCCGAACGCGCCGCAGCGACTGCCCCGGCCGCGACCGTGCGGGTGCTGGAAGTCACGCTCGACGGACGCATCTCGCCCACGGCCATTCTCGACGACCTTCGTCGACAGGGATACGGCGGCATCGTTCTCGAGGGTGGCCCGACTCTTACAGGTCAATTCGTGCAGGCGGGCCTCGTCGATGAGTTGTGCCTCACGGTCATGCCGCGCGTTGGCGGGCCGGCGTTGCCGTTGCTTGCGGGCGGTGCAGCGGGCGTCACGTCTCTGACGGCGACCCAGTTGCTCGTGGACGAGTCGAGCGCCCAGTTCGGCCGGTGGTCGCTGCGGTCGTGACGCCGGGGGCTCGCAGCCCTTGCTCGTCGAGCCACACGCGAATTGCGCGATTCCAGCGCTCGGGGTCAAAGTTCCACAACTTGGTGTGGCGCGCGACCGTGAAGCGCTCAATCCTGACGACGTCGGGCCGCGCTTCCGCCAGGGCCACGCTGCCGTCGCTCGGCACGTAGCCGTCGTCGTCGCTGTGCACCAACAACATCGGGATGCTCAGCTCGGCCGAGCGCGCCACGATGTCGAGGCGTTCGAAGTCGATCGGTTGAGCAAGCCCCACCCAGCGCGCCGCGTGCTCTGACGACAGCATCGCGAGTGCGGCATCCCGCACGGCCGGGGGTAGGCCGGTCTCGGCCGCTTGAAAGCGCAAGACCGAGATCCAGTCGACCACGGGCGACTCGAGTACAACCCCGTTGATGTGCGCGGCAAGTGTCGAGCGCGTGATGCACTGCAACACCGTTGCCCCACCCATCGACCACCCCATGAGCACGATGCGACGGGCGCCCTGCTCGCGCGCGTAGGCAATCGCCGCGTGCACATCGCGCCACTCCTCGTCGCCGAGCGCGTATCGGCCGTCGTGGCTTGCGGGCGCGTCGCCGTCATTGCGGTAGCTGATGAGCAGACAGTGATGCCCGGCCTCACGAAACACCTCGACCGCGCGTAGGCCCTCGGCGCGCGTCACTCCCCGACCGTGCACGGCGATCATCCAGTCGTGACTCTCGATGTCGGGCCTGATGTGCCAGGCGGGGGCAACCCCCACGGGCGTCACGATGCCAACCTCAGTGAAAGGCACGCTCAGGTCAGCAGGCGTGAGGTACCACCACCCGGCCCATCGGCCGTGGGATGCCCGCGCGAGATCACCGCGCTGCACACTGTCGAGCCGGCGCACGACGGAGCGTTCATCAACCGCGAGCACGTCGCCGACGCGGGCGTGCCCGCGATCTCCGTCAAACCAGAGGCTGTACCTTCCCTGCACGACCGTGTCGGCAGTTCTGCTCAGCCGGACCGTGTGCGCCTCAGTGTCGACGGCGAGAATTTCGATGTCGTAGGTGCGACGTCGGGGAGGAGTTACGACATTGCGGGCCACCGCCACCGCTACGGCCGCGGCACCGAGCACTGCCGCACCAGTCGCGACAACCACCAATGCACTCGCGCGTGCCGCCCACCGGCGACCGCTCGTCACGAGACAGCCTCAACGGGGGGCGATGGCAGAACGGCGAGTCTCACGCACCGAACCTAGCAACAGCGCCTATTCTGCACACGTGTCTCACGCCACGGCCGACGAGCCGACGCCGCAGGCTGTCTTCGACGGCATTGTGGCTTCGGTCGAGCGGGCTGCCGTGCGCGAAGAGTTGCAGGTGACGCCGATCCCCGCCCCCAGCGGCATCGCGCCGTACTCCTACGCTCTCGCCGCCGACGTCAATCCGGCTCGTCACGCCGACGATTCCGACCTCGGAACAGGACGCCTCATCGTCTTGTTCGATCCCTCGGCGCCCGAGGGATGGGGAGGCACGGTGCGCGTGATTTGCTACGCGCAGGCCCCCCTCGAGACCGAGATCGGCCTCGACCCTTTCGTGGCAGACGTTGCATGGTCGTGGCTTGTCGATGCCTTAGCCACGCGAGGCGCGCGCTACACCGCCGCGAGCGGTACGGCGACGAAGGTGCTGTCGACGGGTTATGGCGAGCTCGCAAGCCAGGGCAGTGGCGCACAAATCGAGTTGCGAGCCTCGTGGACTCCCCTCGACGACGATCTCACCGCGCACGTCGAAGGTTGGGGTGAATTGCTCTGCATGGTCGCCGGATATCCCCCGGCGCACGACGGTGTGGCGGTGCTGCAGCCCCGGCGGGAGTCTCGTGGCTAACCGTCCCCCCATCACCGACCCGTTTCTGGTTCCCGACCTTCCCCCTGCCCCTCGGCGGTCACGAGAACAGACCGCGGGCCCGATCGCTGACGTCGACACGCCGTCTACTGCGTCACTTCCGACAGCGACGCTTGCGCAAACACCGGTGGTGATTGACACGCGCGATGCCTATCTCGCCGCCGTTGCTGAACTTGCGCGTGCCGACGGGCCGGTGGCGGTGGATGCCGAACGGGCGAGCGGTTTCCGCTACTCACAGCGGGCCTACCTCATTCAAGTCTTCCGTCGCGGAGCGGGCACGTTCTTGTTCGACCCACCCGCGCTCGATTCGTTCGCAGAGCTTCAATCGGCGATCGGCAATGCCGAATGGGTGTTGCACGCGGCAAGCCAAGACCTGGCGTGCTTACGAGAGCTGGGCCTCGAGCCGCCATCGATTTTTGACACCGAACTCGGTGCTCGTTTGGCTGGCCTGGCCCGCGTCGGACTCGGTGCCGTGGTGGAAGAGACTCTCGGGCTTCACCTCGCCAAGGAGCACTCGGCCGCCGACTGGTCGACGCGTCCGCTTCCGGCATCGTGGCTGACCTACGCGGCGCTCGATGTCGAGCTTTTGCTTGACGTTCGTGATCGCATCGCCGAGCGCCTGGAATCTCAGGGCAAGTCCGAACTCGCGAAGCAGGAGTTCGCAGGAGTCCTGGCGAAGCCGGTAGCCGAACCCAAGACAGAGCCGTGGCGACGACTGTCGGGCATCTCGACCGTGCGCGGCCAACGAGCGCTTGCCGTGGCGCGCGAGCTCTGGCTTGCTCGAGACGCTTACGCCATCGAGGTTGACACCTCCCCCGGTCGGCTGTTGCCCGATGCGTCCATCGTCGTTGCGGCACGAACGCCCCTGTCGTCGAAGCGCGATCTTGCCGCGCTCAAAGCCTTCATGGGTCGGGCGAGCCGAAGCCAAATTGACCGCTGGTGGGCGGCGATCGAGGCCGGACTCGCGACGGATGATTTGCCGGCGCATCGCGGGTCTGACGAGAGCATCCCGCCCCCGCGCTCGTGGGCTGATCGCAACCCAGAAGCTGACCGCCGCTACCGGCTTGTTCGACCGCTGCTGCAATCGATCGCTGACTCGCTCGCGCTGCCGGTTGAGAACCTGCTCACCCCGGAGCACGTACGGCGCCTGTGCTGGCAGCCCCCGGCAGAATTGTCGGTCAACAGCGTCTGCGAAAGCCTCGCCACCATCGGCGCGCGACCGTGGCAGATTGACGCAACTGCACAGACGATCACGCAAGCCTTTGTTGAGGCGCTCCAAGAGCCGGTCGAGGCTTCCGAGGCCGATTCGTAGGAAGACGCAGGGGTTTCGGCCCCGGCGCACGGGCCTCCCTAGGCTGACTCTCAGTTCATCAACCTCTGGGAGGCACCATCGTGGCTGCACGAGCCGACGTCGTATTCGTAGACGGGGTTCGCACCCCCTTTGGCCGGGCGGGTGAGAAAGGCATGTACTGGAACACCCGTGCCGATGACCTCATCGTCAAGGCCATGATTGGGCTGCTCGAACGCAACCCGTCACTGCCGAAAGATCGCGTCGACGACGTCGCGATCGCAGCAACCACACAGCAGGGTGACCAGGGCTTGACGCTTGGCCGCACCGCGGCAATCCTCGCCGGTCTGCCGTTGAGCGTGCCCGGGTATGCGATCGATCGCATGTGCGCTGGTGCGATGACGTCCGTCACGACCACCGCCGGCGGCATCGCCTTCGGCGCCTACGACGTTGCGATCGCCGGTGGCGTCGAGCACATGGGTCGTCACCCGATGGGATTCGGCGCAGACCCCAACCCGCGATTCCTCGCAGAGAAGCTCGTCAGTGGCGACGCCCTCAACATGGGGCTCACGGCCGAGCGCTTGCACGACCGATTCCCGGCCTTGACGAAAGAGCGCGCTGACCGCTTTGGTATGCGCAGTCAGCAAAAGGTTGCCGCCGCCTATGCCGCTGGCAAGATTCAGCCCGACCTCGTTCCCGTCGCCCTCCGCAGCGAAGCGGGATTCGGCCTCGCAACGGTCGACGAAGGTCTCCGCCCCGAGACCACCATGGAGGGACTCGCGGGCCTCAAGACCCCGTTCCGGCCCCACGGTCGCGTGACCGCCGGAAATGCATCACCGCTCACCGACGGTGCGACCGTCAGCTTGCTGGCCAGTGCCGACGCTGCGAAAGAACTGGGACTCACGACCAAGATGCGTCTTGTGAGTTTCGCGTACGCGGGCGTTGAGCCTGAGGTCATGGGCATCGGCCCCATCCCGTCGACCGAGAAGGCCCTCAAGAAGGCCGGCATCACGATTGACGACATTGGGGCTTTCGAACTCAACGAGGCATTCGCGGTTCAGGTCTTGAGCCTGCTCGATCACTTCGGCATCGACGACGAAGACCCTCGAGTGAACCCCTGGGGCGGTGCCATCGCACTGGGCCACCCTCTCGCTAGCTCGGGTGTGCGCCTCATGATTCAGCTCGCGCGCCAATTCGAAGAGCGCCCCGACGTGCGCTACGGCCTCACGGCCATGTGCGTCGGCCTCGGCCAAGGCGGCAGCGTCATTTGGGAGAACCCGCACTACACCGGAAAGAAGGCGTGACCGTGGCAATCACGAGCGCAACCGCGCAGTACTCCCCCGACCAGTTCGCCGAGCTTCGCGCCCTGAGCGACGACGAGGTCGTCACCCACAGCTACGTGCGTGACGTGCCACTGCCCAGCGGCGGGATGCTCGCTCTCGTCACTCTCGACAACGGCCGCGACCACACTCGGCCGAGCACGCTCGGCCCCGAGGGCCTCATGCAGCTGGCCGGGGTTCTCGACGCGCAGAAAGAGCGCGCCGCTGCCGGCGAGATTCGCGCCCTCGCGATCACGGGAAAGCCGTTCATCCTCGCCGCGGGGGCCGACCTTTCGAAGGTGGGCGACATCCCGAGCTACGAAGCCGGACTACAGATGGCCCAATTGGGCCACTACGCTCTCGGCAAACTGGGCGAACTCGGCGTGCCGTCATTCTGCTTCATCAACGGGCTCGCCCTGGGCGGCGGCGTTGAGGTCGCACTCAACTGTGACTACCGCACGCTCGACTCGAGCGCTGCGGCTCTCGCGCTGCCCGAAGTGTTCTTGGGCATCATCCCCGGCTGGGGTGGCGCATGGTTGCTCCCCAACCTCATCGGGATTGAGAATGCCCTCAAGGTTGTCGTCGAGAACCCGCTCAAGAACAACCGCATGCTCAAGCCCGCTGAAGCTTTCGAGCTCGGAATGGCTGACGTCATGCTAGCCCCGGCCAACTTCCTCGAGGATTCCATTCGGTGGGCTGACGGCGTGCTGTCGGGTTCGGTGAAGGTCAAGCGCCCCCACTCGCCGGGAAAGATTGAACGCGCGGTTAAGTGGGATGTCGCGATCGGCATCGCTCGCAAAACGCTTGAGAAGCGGCTCGGAAAAGTGGCGAAGTCGCCCTACGCAGCGCTCGAGCTGCTCGCGGCGGCCAAGAGCTCGACGAAGGCCGAGGGCTTCGCCGCTGAAGACACGGCGCTGGCTGACCTCGTTGCCGGCGACCAATTCCGAGCATCCATTTACGCCTTCAATCTGGTGCAGAAGCGCGCCAAGCGCCCCGCGGGCGCACCGGACAAGGCGCTCGCGAAGAAGGTCACGAAAGTGGGCGTCCTGGGCGCCGGCCTCATGGCGAGTCAGTTCGCCCTGCTGTTCTTGCGGCGACTGCAGGTTCCCGTCGTCATCACCGACCTTGACCAAGCCCGCGTCGACAAGGGCCTCGACTACATTCGCGGAGAAATTGCCGAACTCGAAAAGAAGGGCCGCATCGACGGTGACGAGGGCAACCGCCTGCGCGCACTCGTGAGCGGCACTGTCGACAAGGCCGACTTTGCCGATTGCGACTGGGTCATCGAGGCAGTGTTCGAAGAGCTGTCGATCAAGCAAGATGTCTTCGCCGAGGTCGAGAAGTACATCTCGCCCGAAGCGGTGCTCGCCACGAACACCTCGTCGCTCTCGGTCGAGAAGATCGGCGCGAAGCTTAAGAACCCCGAGCGGGTCGTCGGCTTCCACTTCTTCAACCCGGTCGCGGTTATGCCGCTCATCGAGGTCGTGAAGACGCCCGCCACCGACGAGTCCACGCTCGCAACCGCAATGGCCACGGCAGCCGCGCTACGCAAGAACGCCGTCATCACGGCTGACACCCCCGGCTTTGTTGTCAACCGAATCCTTGCGAAGGTTCTCGGTGAGGCGATGCACGCCGTCGAAATCGGCACCCCGTTCGATACGGTCGTCGAGGCGCAGCGCCACTTCGGATTGCCGATGGACCCGTTCGTGCTCCTCGATCTCGTCGGTCTCAAGGTCGGCGCTCACGTGCTCGACACGCACCACACGGCATTCCCGGATCGCTTCTTCGAATCGCGTGCCCTGCACGAGCTCGCTGAGGCGGGGGTCTTGCTCGAGAAAGATGCCAAGGGTCAGTCGAAGGGCATCGACAAGAAG
>JBJOPU010000052.1:0-7708 GCA_046050505.1 Actinomycetota bacterium | reverse complement strand
GGTGCCGCGTTCGCCGACGAAATGCATACCGAGCACGAGGGTGGGGCTCTTGAGCTCGCTGTCGGCCACGACATGCGCGACAGCTCGCCGGGGTTTGCCGCCGCGTTTGCGCGGGGAGCGCAGGCACGAGGCGCATCCGTCATCATGCTGGGCCAAGGGTCGACCGACGAAACCTACTTCGCGAGCGGGCACTTCAACGTGCCCGCCGCCATGTTCACGGCGAGCCACAACCCGGCCACGTACAACGGCATCAAGTTCTGCCGCGCCGGCGCCCAGGGCATCAGTCTCGACACGGGCCTCGGCAGCATTCGCGATCGCGCGCAGGCGTACCTCGCATCAGGAATTGATGCGGTGGATACCCCCGGCACGCTCGTGCACCGCGACGTGCTCGCCGACTACGCCGCCTATCTGCGCGAGCTCGTCGACCTCTCGAGTGTTCGCCCCCTGCGCATTGTCGTGGATGCGGGCAACGGCATGGGCGGACTCACAGTGCCCGCCGTGCTCGGCACGGCCGCGGGTCTGCCCGCCCTTCCCCTCGAGATCATTCCGCTCTACTTCGAACTCGACGGCACCTTTCCGAACCACGAGGCCAACCCGCTCGAGCCGGCGAACCTCGTCGACCTGCAAAAGGCCGTCGTCGAGCACGGTGCCGACCTCGGGCTCGCGTTCGACGGCGACGCCGACCGCTGCTTTGTGATCGACGAGCTCGGCCAGCCCGTGACGCCGAGTGCCGTCGCCGCGATCGTCGCGTTGCGCGAGATCACGCGTGTGCGCGCGCAGGGCGAGACGGGCGAGATTCGCGTGGTGCATAACCTCATCACCTCGCGCATTGTGCCCGAGACGATCACCGCCGCCGGCGCCATCCCCGTGCGCACCAAGGTGGGCCACTCGCTCATCAAAGACGTCATGCACGCGACGGGGGCCATCTTCGGCGGCGAGCACTCGGCGCACTACTACTTCCGCGACTTCTGGGGCGCCGACAACGGCATGCTCGCGGCCATGCACCTCATCGCGCAGTTCGGTGCTTACGACGGCCCGCTCTCGTCGCTCGCTGCGGAGTTCACGCCCTACACCGCGAGCGGCGAGATCAACTCGACCGTTGCCGACGTGCCTGCCGCGTACGCGCGCATCGTCGATGCCTTCCATGGCCGTGCCTCGGTCGACGAGCTGGACGGGCTGACCTTTACGGGCGCCGCAGATGACGGTTTCTGGTGGTTCTCGGTGCGCCCCTCGAACACCGAGCCGCTCTTGCGGCTCAACGCTGAGGCGCAGACGCCCGCCACCATGGCGGTCATCCGCGACGAAGTGCTCGCGCTGATTCGCGCGTAACGCAGCGCGACGCAGGCCCGGTGTCGGGCGGATGCTCGGGTCGGGCCTGCGAGAATGGCAGGCATGAGCACCCACACGCCCGCGCGCCCTGCCCTCGCCGTCGAGATCCTCAACGGTGTCGCCCACAAGGTGCGCGACCTCGCGCTGGCCGAGGCGGGTCGACACCAGATTCGCCTGGCCGAACACGAGATGCCGGGCCTTATGAGCTTGCGCGAGGAGTTCGGCCCGCACCAGCCGCTCGCCGGAGCCCGCATCGCCGGTTCGCTGCACATGACCGTGCAGACGGCTGTGCTCATTGAGACGCTTCGCGCACTCGGTGCTGACGTGCGCTGGGCGAGCTGCAACATCTTCTCGACGCAAGACGAGGCGGCTGCGGCCGTCGTTGTCGGCGCCACGGGCACGGTGGAGAAGCCCGAGGGCACCCCGGTGTTTGCCTGGAAGGGCGAGACGCTCGAGGAGTACTGGTGGGCGACGCAGCAGATTTTCGATTTTGATGGGGAGGGCCCCACGCTCATCCTCGACGACGGTGGCGACGCCACGATGCTCGTGCACAAGGGCACGGAGTTCGAGGCCGCGGGCGCTGTTCCCGGCGACGCCGAGGGCGACAGCACCGAGTGGCGCGTCGTGCTGAGCGTGCTGCGCGAGTCACTGCAGAGCGACCCGCAACGCTGGACGCGCATGGGCCAGGGCATCCTGGGCGTCACGGAAGAGACGACGACGGGCGTGCACCGCCTGTATGAGTTGCACAAAGCCGGAAAACTGCTGTTTCCGGCAATCAACGTCAACGACTCGATCACCAAGAGCAAGTTCGACAACAAGTACGGCATTCGCCACTCGCTGCCCGACGGCCTCAACCGTGCGACCGATGTGCTCATGGGGGGCAAGACGACCTTCGTCGTCGGCTACGGCGACGTGGGCAAGGGTGCGGCCGAGGCACTGCGCGGCCAAGGCGCTCGGGTCATTGTCAGCGAGGTCGACCCGATCAATGCGCTGCAAGCCGCCATGGACGGTTTTCAGGTCACGCGCCTCGACGATGTCATCGGCACGATCGACATTCTCGTGACCGGCACGGGCAACGAGAACGTCGTGACGGTCGAGCACTTGCTCGGCCTCAAGCACCTCGCGATCGTCGCCAACGTCGGCCACTTCGACAACGAGATCGACATGGCCGGCCTCGAGGCTCTGCCGGGCGCCGAGAAGATCGAGATCAAGCCCCAGGTGCACGAGTGGCGTTTGCCCAACGGTCGCAGCATCATCGTGCTGAGCGAAGGCCGCCTCATGAACCTCGGCAACGCCACGGGACACCCGAGCTTCGTCATGAGTGCCTCGTTCAGCAACCAGGTGCTCGCGCAGCTCGAGATCCACACCAACCTCGACGCGTACCCGCTCGGTGTGCACGTGTTGCCCAAGGTGCTCGACGAGAAGGTTGCCCGACTGCACCTCGACGCTCTCGGCGTGAAGCTCACCGAGCTGACGCCGCGGCAGGCTCAGTACATCGGCGTAGATCCTGCTGGCCCGTTTAAGGTCGATCACTACCGGTACTAGCGCGGCTCTCTCGCGATCGCTCGTCCGCGTTCGCGCGTTCACGGTCGATCACTACCGGTACTAGACCGGCCGCGTGATCGGCGGCTTAGCTCTTGGTGAGCTCTGCCGCCGCGCGCTCTTCGCGCACGGCGATCCAGCGGAAGATTGCCCACACCACCACGGTCAGCACCATGAAGCCGACGAACAGCACGACCGTGGTCGCGAGCGGCCCCGCCGTGGCGGCCCACGCGTTCGGCAGCGGAATGATGATGAGCACGAACGCCGTCGTCGCCACGGCCGCGAGCCCTGCCCACACGAGCTTCGACCACTGCCAGATTGACCGGCCGTCCATAAACATGACCGGAATCAGCGCGATGACCAACGAGGTCAAGGCCTCAACCGTGATGGCCACGAGGGTTTCGCGCCAGAGCAGCTCGGCGAACCCTGGCTCGGGCGAGCCGAGGGCGAGGGATGCGCCGTAGAGCATCCACGCCCCGATTCCGAAGGCGAGCAGCACGCTCGAGACGAACGCGGCCAAGCGGCCCGATTCGTCTTTCTTGAGCTCTCGGGCGAGTTGCGTGCCCAGCACGAGACCGAAGAGCAGGCCGGGCGCGACCCCGAACAATCGTGAGAGCAGCACGGTGGCGGCGGTGAGCAGAATCGCTCCGGGAAGGATGCGCTGCACGATGTCGACGTTGAACCACTTCTTCGCGGCCGCTCGCAACACCAGCCCGCCCACGACGTTGACGACAAACAGCGAGATGGCGATGGCGAGCCAGAGTCGCAGGGTTGAGACCGTGAAGCCCGCATTGGGGTCAACGAATGCCGCGAGCGCGGCGACGAGCGCCACCACGCCGACGAGGGAGGCTGTGCGGCCAATGCGCCGCTGCAGGCGCTCGCCCCACGCGGCGAGGCGGTCGCGCCAACTGCCGCGCCACGCGGGCAAACGGTGGTAGTTCTCGCGAATGGTCGCGTGGAGCAACTCGGCCGGAATCGCCACGAAGAGCAAGAAGGATGCGGCGCCCGCGATAGCGCCCGCGACAACGAGCCCGGGTGTAGCGAAGACGTCGGCCGGAGTGCGCAAGCTCGTGCCAAAGATGGTCGGGTCGTTCGCGCCGCCCCCGCCGACGAGGGGAGTGCGGCCGTCGGTGGGAGCGATGGGCGCGGCGGCGGTGTCGTCGGTGGGCTCCGGCTCGGGTATGGGCTCGTCGGTGGGCTCGGGCGACGGCGTCGGCGTGGGCGTCGGAACCGGCGCGACCGCGATCGTTTGCGTGTCGCCGGGAGGCGCGGGAGGCGCGGGAGGTGGAGGCGGCGGCGTGACCACCGAAAAGGTTACTTGCGGGTCAGGGCTCGGCCCCAGGTTGCCCAGCGCGTCTTCTTGATAACTCCCGATCGTGTACGAGCCGGGGGTGAGCGGCGCGAGCGTGCAACTCCAGACGCCCAGGTTGTTGATCGGCGACGGGGCGCATGCCGGCGCGAAACTCGGAAAGAAGAGCGGGTACGCGGTGCCGCCCGGCTCTCCCGTGCCCGAGATGGTGGGCGTGAGGTCGGCCACGATTTGCCCGGGCGTGGGAGAGGTCATGAACGTGAAGCCCGCAGAACGGTCGATCGTGATGACGCCCGTGCGAGGTTCGGAGATTCCAAACCCCGAGTCGACGGTGACGGTGTAGGGGTAGGTGCCCTCCGCGGCGAGCGCGATGGTGATGTCACACGTGTACTGGTCGGCCACCACATTGGTGAGGCAGCCGCCCAGACCGGCGGCGGTCACCGTGACGCTCGAGCCACCAAAGAAGCCAGCATCGTCGTAGGCAGCACCGTTGATGCTGACGGTTGTGACGCTGTTGGTGGCGATGCCATTAGCGGGCCGGTTCGAGGTTGTCACCGTGGGCGGTGCGAGGGTGTAAAACTCCCAGCCCTCGCTCGCCCCCAGCTGGTCGCCCGCGATGACGGTTGCCGTGATCGTGCCGTAGCTGCTCGGCCCCGATGAGAATGTGCACGCCCAGGTTTCGTCGGGCTGCACGGTCGTCGTGCACAGCACCCCGTTGCTGCCGTTCGCGAAGTCGCTCGTCGAGAGGCGCACGGTGTCACCGGGGTCGCCAACGCCCTGCAACGTGTGGCTGATCGAGCCGTCTTCGGCGAACGAAAACAGCGTGCCCTCAAATGGCGGGTTGATGTCGAACGAGAACGGCAGGGCCCAGGCGGGCCGGGCGTCGATGAGCACACTCGCGAGCACCCCGGTGAGTCCGAGTGAGGCGATCGCCGCGATCGCGAGGGCGCGGCGAAGACGAGAAGTGGAGGCAGCATCCGTTCGCGGCGGCGAGATCGTTCGAGACATCGGGCGAATCGGGCCTTTCGCGAAAACAAGGGTGTGTGCACGGATTCTAAACAAGAATGCGGCTCAGGCCGACGCGCCGAGCGGATGCCGTGCCCCCGTCAGTCGCCACCGAGGCATCCCGCCTGCAGTCGAGGCCGCTCGCGGCCGGAGGAGCCGTCAGCCGCGGTCGTCAGCCGCGATCGGGAAACCCGTGCGGAAGCGCCGAGAGTGTCGGGCGCAAGTCGTCGAGCCGCGCGCGCTCGAGCTGCAGGGCCGTGGCCTCGCGGCCCCGGCGAATGGCCGCGACAGCGGCGAGAAACAGCTCGGGATCGCCAGCGGGAATCGGCGACACGTAGAGGGCCGCTTCCGTCGCGAGCCCGCGGGCGATGCGCTCGCGCGTGGGTGGCGTGTGGCCGGCGGCCTGACGCAAGAATTGGGCGATGCGGCGCGCAAGCGCGTCGGGCATCCGCGCGACATCGGCGGTGGCCGCCCAGTCGACTAACTCGACGGGCACTCCGTACACCGGGGCGCTCAGGGTTCCGACCCGCTCGTACTGGCTATAGGTGCCCGCGAGCAGGTCGCCGAGTCGCTTGGCTCGCGTGTTGAGCATGGCCACGACGACGGCCAGCCCGCCGAAGGTCATCACGATTTCAAAGACCCCGACGAACGCACGAATGAACGCGTGCCGGAACGCCACGGCGCCACCGTCGTCTCGAACGATACGGTCGCCGAGTGCGAGCCGCCCGAGCGACTTGCCTTGCGTGACGGTTTCGACTCCCGCGGGTAGCAGAACGAGCGTCAGCACGACGCAGCCGATGACGATGGCGGCGAAGAGAGCGTCGGGCACGCCAATGGATGCCGCGGCCGACAGTGAGACCCAGATGAGCAGCACCGCGGCGAGCGCGTAGACGATGTAGTCGATGATGCCACCGGCCATGCGCAACACAACGCTCGTCGCGCGCAACTCGAGGGCGACGGCTTCACCCGTCAAGAGCTCACGCTCGACGTCGTAGTCAGTCGATGCGTTCTCCGAGCCGGGCATGCCATCATCTAAACAGATGGATCTCGACGCTTACTCGAACGCGCACGCCGACGAATGGGAGAGGCTGCGCTCGTTGTCGCGCCGTCGGCGATTCGCGGGCCGCGACGCGGATGAGTTGATCGAGCACTACCAAGCCGGCGCATCCCAGCTTTCCGCCATTACGACGAGTTCTGGCCAGGTACCTCAGGCCGCGTCGCTCAGCGTGCTGCTCTCGCGGGCACGCTTGCGCTTCACGGGGGCGACGGCTGAGCCGCTCGCGCAACTGGCCCGCTACGCGACGCGAGAGGTGCCGGCGGCCTTGTATCGCATCCGTTTGCTCACTCTTGTCGTTGCCGTGTTCTTTGTCATCATCGCGAGCCTCTACGCCGTGTGGGTGGCGACGACGCCGGGCGTGCTGGCCGCGCTTGGCCCCTATGACGAGCTTCGGCGCTATGCCGAAGAAGACTTCGTGGGGTACTACAGCGAGTCGAGCGAGGCCGTCTTTGGGCTGCAGGTATTCAGCAACAATGCCTGGATCGCCGCGCAGTCGGTGGCTTTCGGCATCACGGGTGTCTACGTGCCGTTCATCGTGTTTCAGAACGCCCAGGGCTTGGGGCTCAGCGCGGGCATCATGGCCGAGTTTGACCGACTCGACGTGTTCTTCTTGAGCATCTTGCCCCACGGTCAACTCGAGATCTACGCGATCTTCGTGGCCGCAGCGGGAGGGCTCATGATCTTTTGGTCGTGGGTGGCGCCCGGTTCGCGCACGCGGTTGCAGGCGCTCGCCGAAGACGGCCGCGCTCTGTTCTCCATCATCGGGGGGCTTGTCGCGGCTCTGCTCGTGAGCGGCATCATCGAGGGCTATGTGACGCGGCAAGAGTGGCCCGACGTCATCCGCATCGGCATCGGTACGGTCGCGCTCGTCGCGTTCTTGCTGTATCAGTGGATGCTCGGCGGGCGTGCCTTCCGAGACGGCGAAACGGGCGACCTCGACCCGATCAGTCGAGGCGCCCGCGTCGTCGTGGGTGACTAGTAGTCGCTACTTCTTCGCGAACACTCCGCGGTGCAGGAGCGCGCCGAGCACCGCGCCCACCACGGGCACGATGAGGAATACGGCAACCTGCATGAGGGCATCCGGTCCGCCATAGACAGCCGTTGCGAGCGAACGCGCGGGGTTAAACGAGGCGTTCGACACGGGGATCGCCACGAGGTGCAGCACCGTGAGCGTGAGGCCGATCGCGAGGGGCGCGAAGCCGGCCGGAGCGCGGCCATCGGTCACGCCGAGAATGACAACGAGGAAAACGGCGGTGAGTACGAGCTCGGCCACGATGACAGCGACGAGGCCGTAGCCCGCGGGCGACCCCTCGTCGAAGCCGTTCGAGAAGAAGCCACCGGCTTGCGCGTCAGCGAGTGCTCCTGCCGGGCCAAACGAGCCGATGAGCACGAGCACACTCGTGGCGAGCAGGCCACCAATGAACTGCGCGATGACGTACCCGGGCACGTCTTTCCAGGCGAAGCGC
>JBJOPU010000051.1:0-7783 GCA_046050505.1 Actinomycetota bacterium | reverse complement strand
GCGGCGTGTCGATGCCGATCGTCGCGCAAGTGGCCCAGGTGCTCGAAGGCACACTCGACCCGCGCGAACTCGCTCCGCACCTCGCGACGGACTCGGACGAGCCGCAGGCGGAGTAATGGGCACTGCCGAGCCGCAGGCGGAGTAGTCGGTCTGGCCGAGCCGCAGGCGGAGTAGCGCACACCTGCTCGGTAGGCTGGTTCTCGTGATCACCTCCCTTGCCGGCGGCCGCGTTCTGGCCGAGAAGCACGGGTCGACCCCTCCGCGGGTCGTTGCCCTGCATGGCTGGGGCCGCGACGGCACCGACTTCGCGACGATTCTGTCGGGGCTCGACGCCGTCAGCATCCACTTGCCCGGTTTTGGCCCGGCGCCCGCGCCCGATACGGCGTGGGGCACCGACGACTACGCCGATCTCGTAGCCGAGGCCATCACCGCGTTCGCGCCTGTCATTGTGGTGGGGCACTCGTTTGGCGGCCGCGTCGCGGTGCGGCTCGCCGCGCGTCGCCCGGAACTCGTGGCCGGCCTTGTGCTCACGGGAGTGCCGCTCGTCAAGCTGCAGGCGCCCACGGCCCCGCCGCTCGGCTATCGGCTCGCGCGCTGGGCCAACCGCCGCGGCCTGGTGAGCGATGCGCGAATGGATGCCCTGCGCAACCAGCGCGGCTCCGCCGACTACCGCGCCGCCCAGGGGGTGTTGCGCGGCATTCTGGTGCGCGTCGTCAACGAGTCGTACGACGACGATCTGGCGACGCTCGCCGCCGGAACGGTTCCTCTGCGCTTCGTTTGGGGTGAGCACGACACAGCGGCGCCGACCGACGCGGGTCGTGTCGCGGCCGAGCGCGCCGCATCACCCTTCCGCGTCGTGCCCGGCACCGCCCACTTGCTCGAGGGCGATCTCGAGCTCGCGGTGCGGGAAGAGTTGCTCGGCATGATCGCTTCGCACGAGCAGGAGGGCCTCGCATGACGATCGATCCTTTTCCCATTCTGATCGCCATCGCGGTGCTCGGCGTGGTGGCGGCGGTGCCGATCGCCGCCCGATGGGTGCGCGTTGCCCAGCGCGAGCACTACGTGCCGGGCTCGGTCTCGCGCATGGCGCAACTGTGGGTGCAGACCGAGGCGCTCTCGCTCGTCGTGTTTCTCACGGCTGCCGCGAGCACGGCAGCGGCACTGTTGGTTCCGATTGTTGTCCCGGGTGATGACGCCATCTCGGGGCACGTTCTGTGCGCATCGCTTACGGCGATCGCGGTGGTGTTTCTTGCGTTCTTCCCGGTGGGTCTGCCGATCCGAGGGCGGTCGGCAAAGCTCGCGATGACGAGTCGCGTCAAGCGACTTCTGGTCGTGTGGGTCGCGCTGCACCTCGTGATCGGCCTCGGGCTGTTGGCGCTCATCGGCCCGGCCGGCGTTGCCCTCACGCTGCTCCTGAGCGCCCCGCTCAGCGACCTCGCTCTTGCGATCACGGCGCCGATCGAAAAGGCGGGCTCGAAGAAGTTTGTCGTGGCGGCTCAGAAGCGACTCGCTCAGGTTCGCCCGCGCGTCGTTGCCATCACGGGCTCGTACGGCAAGACGAGTACGAAGAACTATGTCGCCCACCTGCTCAGTGCGACCTTCACCACGGTCGCGAGCCCGGCATCCTTCAATAACCGCCTCGGGCTCTCGCGTGCGGTCAACGACAAGCTGGTTCCGGGCACCGAGGTGTTCGTGGCCGAAATGGGCATCTTTGGTCCCGGTGAGATTCGCGAACTGTCGACCTACTTTCCGCCCGACATCGCGGCCATCACGGTCATCGGTGAAGCGCACTTGCAGCGCATGGGCTCGACCGACGTCATCTTTCGCGCCAAGGCAGAAATCACTGAGCGCGCGGGCACGGTCGTGCTGCCCATTGACGACCCCCGCCTCGAGGCCCTGGCCGAGCAATGCGCGGCGCAGGGTAAACGCGTCGTCACGGTCAGTTGTGTCGCGGGGGGCGTTGCCGACGTCGTGCTGACTCCGGGCGACGACGGAGCGGCGAGCAGCCTCGTGATCGGCCGCGGCGCCCAGCCCGTTCCGGTCACGGTCTCGAACACGGGTCACGCGGTCAACGTGGCGGTTGCCGCGGCGATTGCTCTCGCGGCGGATGTTCCCGTCGCCACGATCGCGGCCCGCCTCGCCGACCTTCCGGGCTCGCAGCATCGCGCCGAAGTGCAGCAGGCCCCGAGTGGCGCGCTCGTGATCGACGACACCTACAACTCGAATCCGGTGGGAGCGCTCCGCGCCCTCGAGGGCGCGGCATCCCTCGCCGCTGAACGCGGAGGGCCGCTCGTGGTCGTCACGCCCGGCATGGTTGAGCTAGGTCCCGTGCAAGCAGAGCGCAACCACACGTTCGGCGCGGCCATTGCCGCGGCGGGCGGATTGCTCTTTGCCGTCGCCCGCACGAACCGCGCCGCATTGCTGGCGGGGTACGCGAGTGCAGCCGCGGCAGGTGCCCCGGGCGCGATTCCCGTCGACCTGCGTGACGCCGCCGTGGCGCGCGCGGTCGAGGCCGCCGGTGACCGGGGCGTTATCCTCTACGAGAACGATCTGCCCGACCACTACCCCTGATCGGCCGCCCCGGGCAGTGCTGAACCGTTCAGGGCTGACCGCCGCGGCAATCGATCACGTGAGGGAATCATGGCTGGTACCGCCCCCTGGGCCGTCGTTTTTGGCGGACCGAGCCCCGAGCACGAGATTTCGATTCTCACGGGCCTTCAGGCCGAGCGCGTTCTGACTGCTGCCGGCCACAGCGTCGTGCCGATCTACTGGTCGCCGACGGGGGAGTGGTACCGCGTTCCCGATGCGACCGAGGCGAAAGACTACCTCGAAGGTGCTCCTCGCGATTCGGTCGTGCTCGAAGCACGCGTCTCGGGTGAGCCCGGTCTCTACCGCCGCAAGAAGTTTGGCGCCGAGCGCCTCGAGATTGAGGCCGCCCTGCTGTGCCTTCACGGCGGCGTCGGCGAGGGCGGCGGCGCCGCTGCGGTGTTCTCGCTCATGGGTATCCCCGCCACGGGCTCCACGCTCTTCGCGGGCGCCGTCGGCATGGACAAGCTCGCGTTCGGCGGGCTCATGCACGCGGCGGGCATCCCCTCGCTACCGCGCGAGGCCGTGTCGACGATCGTGGCGCCGAGCTTCGCGGGCCCGTACATCGTCAAGCCGCGCTTCGGCGGATCGTCGATCGGCATTGAGATCGCCGACGACGTGGATGCGGCGCGCGCGCTCGCCGCCACAAGCGTTCACCTTCGCACGGGCGCGGTGGTCGAGCCGTACCGCCCCGAACTCGTCGACCTCAACATCGCCTTCCGCACGTATCCGTCGCTCGAGATCACGCCGCTCGAAAAGCCTCTGCGCGGCGACGCGGGCAGTGCCCTCTACTCGTATGCCGAGAAGTACCTCGCGGGCAGGGCGGGAGCCGAGGCGGGCTTCATGAGTGCACCGCGCGAGTTTCCGGCGAACGTGCCCGACGCGGTTCACGCGAAGGCGCGCGAACTGGCCGAGCGCGTCGCCGAGGTCACGCGCCTCACGAGCATTGTGCGCGTCGACCTGCTGCTCGACGAGAAGACGGGCGACCTCTTCGTCAACGAGGTCAACTCGATCCCCGGTGCGCTCTCGCTCTACCTGTGGGCGCCCCTGCAGCCGGCCGCGACCGTGCTGCTCGATGCGCTCACCGAGGCGCGCGACCGCCGCGTGGTGTTTCCGCAGGCTGGTTTCGGCGGCGGCGCCGCACTGCGGGCCGCGGGTGGCATCGCGGGCAAGCTCGTTGGGCTCGACGGCCCGCGCGCGTAGGTCTGCCTAGGGCGTCGGCGTTGGGGTGGGCTCACCCGTGGGGCTCACCGACCCGCCGCCGAAGACGTCGGTGGCCGCGAGGCACCGCGCGTCAGCATCCACGAACGACACTGCTGAACTGATGGCCCGCACGGCGTCGGCTCCCGCGACGTAGGTGATGTCGACGATGACCTCGGTCACGGGCGTGCGGCCGTAGGTCGTGAAGACGTATCGCGGCGCGTTCGACTCGTCGAGCAACCAGTCGACACCGTCGACGTCGAAGCACGGTAGGTCGCTCGGGCCCTGCTCGGGCAGTCCGCAGCGGTAGATGACCGCGGCGGGTTCGCCCCACGCGGCCGTGGCCTGCGCGTTCGTCGTGCGTCGGTTGAGTTCGTTGATCGAGTCGGGCACGCGCACCGAGATCGCCGCGCACTCGGGGTTGTTCGCGTCGGGGCCGGGCTCGAGCGGCACGGTGCCCGCGCATCCGCTCAGCACGAGGGCCGCTGTCGCCATGAGCGCAGCGGATGCCCAGCGGGCGCGAAAGGGAACGGTGCGTGTCGACATCGTCACCACGCTATCGCGGCGCAGGTTGGCGTCGGCTTCGAGCGGCGCGGCCGGCTGCGCGGCTACAGGTCGCTGCCCGAGCCGAACGTGATGCCGACGAAGAAGCCCATCAAGAGCAGGCCGACGACAATCAGTACGCTCACCACGGCGAGAGCAAGCGACACCACGATAACGATGCCGATCGCCTCTCCTCGGGTGCGCCTGCTGAGTGCGGGCAGCATCTTTCGCCACACGAGCAGGTTCATGGCGATCGTGAATGAGACGGGCGCGGCGAACACCGACGACCACATGACAGTTTCTGTCTGTTCGCCGAGAAGATCGAAAGCGCCGTCGATATTGAGCAGTCCGAACACGACGACGAACACGGTGAGTGCAACCGACAGCGCCGCGGTGATCCACGTGGCGATCGTTAGGATGCGCCGGCCGCGGTCTACCCATGCCGGGGTCGCGGCCAGGGCCGCGGGCACGACGGGTTGAGCGGCAGCTGCCGGCTCCTCGGCTGTCGTGCCAAATAGCTGCTCGACCCCGTCAGCGGGGCCGTAGGGCGAAGCGGACGAGTCGGGGGCGGTGGGCTCGGGCGAGGTGGCCATGGCACGAGAGTACTGCCGCGAGAGTGCTGGCGCGCGTGGGGCCGACTAGCGTTGACGCGTGACGAGCGCCGCGCATCCTCACGACACCCTCGGGTCGGTCGGTGAGCTTGCTGCGCTCGCGCGCATCATTCCGCTGCTGCCGGCGAGCGATGCGACCGTGCTCGGCCCCGGTGACGACGCCGCCGTGCTCGCCACCGCCGACGGACGCGTCGTCATCACGACCGACATGATGATTCACGGCCCCGACTTTCGCACCGCGTGGTCGACCATGCACGACCTCGGGTTCAAGGCCGCGGCCACGAACCTCAGCGACGTGGCGGCGATGGGCGCGCGGCCCACGGCGCTGGTCGTGGCACTCGCGGCGCCGGCTGATACCCCGGTTGCCGAGCTCGAGGCGCTCGCCGAGGGGCTACGCGATGCGTGCGAGGCGCTCGCGCCCGGTTGCGGTGTGGTGGGCGGCGACTTGAGCGTGTCGTCGGTTTTGACGATTGCCGTCACGGCGTTCGGTGACCTCGAGGATCGCGAGCCCGTGACACGCTCCGGCGCGCGGCCGGGCGACTGGGTCGCGGTCTCCGGCTCGTTGGGGCTCGCGGCCGAGGGGCTGCGCATTCTCTTCGAGCACGGGGTCGACGCGACGGGGGCTCCGGATGCTGCGGCCGCCGCCCGACTGCGCGCCGAGCATCCCGTGCCCCTCACCGCCCAGCTCACGCCGCACCCGCCGATCGCGGACGGCGTTGCCGCCGCCCTCGGCGGAGCCTCCGCGATGCTCGACCTCAGCGACGGACTCGCGCTCGACGCGCGCCGCATCGCTCGCGCGAGCGGCGTCTCGCTCGACCTCGACAGCGCCCAAGTGCGAGAAGTCGCGCTCGCGCACGGACTCGACCCGGCCGCGCCCGCGGCACTCGCGCTCATCGGGGGAGAAGACCACTCGTTGCTGGCAACCTTCCCGCCCGATGTGGCGCCGCCCCTGAATGTTCTTCCCGGCGGCTTTCGCGTGATCGGCCGGGTTGTTGCCGCCGACCGTCACGGGCCCGCGCTGCTCGTCGACGGGCGGGTGTTCGACGAACGCGGCGGCTGGGACCCGTTCGCCGAGTGGAGCGGGCAGGCCGGGTGACGACTCGTCTTGCCGACGCTCGGGCTACTGCACAAGTGTTCGTGGCCGACAGTTCTATCGACTTGTGACCACCTTTTCTTGTGTGAAACTGGTTTGACGTCAATGCGTCTTCACACAAGAAGAACTGGGCCACGGTAGTCGGGGCAATCGGGTCAGCTAGCGGTGCGCTCCAGCCAGTAGACCGTGGTCTCGCCGTAGCGCGAGACCTTGTCGAGCTCGAGCCCCGCAGGCCAGGCCGGAGCTGGGGTGCGCGATGAGCGCTCGAGCGCGACGACAGCATCCGGAGCCAATCGCGGCACGAGGCCCTCGAGCACGTGGTCGAGTTCAAGCCCGCCCACCTCGTAGGGCGGGTCGATGAAGACGAGATCGAAGGTGTCGACCGCCGACGAGAGGTATGAGGTCGCGGGCTTGCCGATGATCTGGATGCTCGGCCGCTCGCCGCGACCGGCCCGGCCGCTCACGAGCGCCGCATTGGCCTTGCACACCTGAACGGCCGCGTACGACTTCTCCACGAGCACGGCAGAGGCCGCGCCGCGGCTGATGGCCTCGAGCGCGAGGGCTCCCGAGCCGGCGTAGAGGTCGAGCACGCGCATCCCGTCAATCGCGTCGCGCGCCTCGAGGGCGCTGAAGATGGCCTCGCGCACGCGGTCGCTCGTGGGCCGCGTGCCGGCCGAAGGGACCTTGAGCGTCAGCGAGCCCGCAAACCCGGCGATGATGCGTGTCACGGCACTAACGCTAGTCGCGAGAGACGGTCGGGCCGCGCGGGTACCGTTGACCCCGTGACCAACGCGCTCGATGCCAAGCTCAGTAGCGCGCTGGGCGATCGCAGCGCGAACTCGCTCAAGAAGGCGTTCGGGATGCTCACCGTCGGTGACTTGCTCACCCACTATCCCCGGCGCTACGCCCGGCGTGGCGAGCTCACCGCCCTGAGTGATTTGGCCGTCGATGAAAACGTGACGATCGTGGCTGAGGTCATCGAGGTCGTCGAGCGCACGATGCGGCAGCGCAAAGGCTCGATTCTCGAGGTGCGCATCACCGACGGCAAGGGCATCTTGGTGCTCACGTTCTTCAACCAGGCGTGGCGCAAGAACGACTTGAAGCCCGGCGTGCGCGGCATCTTTGCGGGCAGGGTGGGCGACTACCGCGGTACGCGGCAACTCGCTCACCCCGACTATGAGCTCTTCGAGGCCGGCGACGATCGTGACGCGGGGCCCGAGGCGAAGAAGTGGGCGATGATGCCCATTCCGATCTACCCGGCGACCTCGACGGTGGCCAGTTGGCAGATCGCCAAGGCGCTCGGCGTCGTTCTTGACACCCTGCCGACCGTCGATGACCCGGTGCCGCACGAGGTGCGCGTCGACCGAGAGTTGCTCGACCTCGGGCAGGCCTACCAATTCATTCACCGGCCCGAGGATGGCAAGCAGTGGCGCCGCGCGCGAGACACCCTGCGCTTTCACGAGGCCTTCTTGCTGCAGGCCGCCCTGCTGCAGCGGCGCGCCGCGCTGCGCGAGCAGCCGGCGACGCCGCGAGTGCCGGGCGCCGAACTCGCGGGCTTCGACGACGCCCTGCCCTTCAGCCTCACCGATGATCAGCGCCTCGTCGGCGACGAGATCATGCGCGACCTTGCGGCGACGGTGCCGATGAACCGGCTCGTGCAAGGCGAGGTGGGGTCGGGCAAGACCCTCGTCGCTGTGCGCGCGATGCTCACGGTCGCCGAGAGTGGCGGGCAGAGCGCCTTGCTCGCTCC
>JBJOPU010000050.1:0-7804 GCA_046050505.1 Actinomycetota bacterium | reverse complement strand
ACGGTTCGCCGAGAATTGCGAAGTCAGCGGCGAGCAGGTCGGGGTGCGTGCGCGCGAGCCGGCCGAGGCCGTTGAGCTCACTCGCGACCTCTTCGTGGTCGTACCAGACCCACGTCACGTCGTAGGCGGGCGCATCAAGCTGCACCGCGAGCGCGAGCATGACGGCGCAGCCACCCTTCATGTCGACGGTGCCGCGGCCGTGCAGCATGCCGGTCTCGGCATGGCCCTCGAGGCGGCTCGGCAGGTTGTTGTTGATGGGCACGGTGTCGATGTGTCCCGCGATCACGACGCGCTGCGCGCGGCCCAGGCGCGTGCGGGCGACGATCGCGTCACCGTCGCGCAGCACCTCGAGGTGCGGGGCGTGGATGCTCAGGGCGCGCTCGATCGCGTCGGCGAGCATCCGCTCATCGCCTGAGACGCTCGGCACGTCGCACAGCGCCCGCGTCAGCGCCACAACGCCCTCGTGCACGGGCAGGTCGGGGGCCGCGGTCTCGATCACGGTTCCAGCGTAATCGGGCCCCGGTAGCCTGGAGTCATGTCGAGCTCGAACGCCCCCGCCACTGCCACCGACTCTGAGCGCGCGACGCGTCACGCCTGGGGCTATGGCCTTGCCACCGTGCGCCTCGCCGACGGCGAAGTGCTCGACACCTGGTACCCGCGGCCCGAGCTCGGCACGCTGCCGCACGGCCGCGACCCGTACATCGTGCCCGCCGAGATCGAGCACTTGCAGGGCGACGACACACGCCGGGGTGTGCGTCGCGAGGCCCGCACGGTGACGATCGATCTGGATGCGCCGCCGGCATCCACGCCCGATGCATACCTGCGTCTGCACCTGCTCAGCCACCGCCTCGTGCAGCCCAACACGCTCAACCTTGACGGCATCTTCGTCCACTTGCCCATCGTCATGTGGACGACCGCGGGCCCCGTGCACCCCGACGACTTCGATGCGCGCCGCCCGGCGCTGCAGCAGGCGGGCATCTCGGCGCTCGGGGTCGATAAGTTCCCGCGACTGCTCGACTACGTCACGCCGCCGCGCGTGCGCATCGCCGATGCCTCGCGCGTGCGGCTCGGCGCCTACCTCTCGCCCGGCACGACCGTCATGCACGAGGGCTTCGTCAACTTCAACGCGGGCACGCTCGGCACCTCCATGGTCGAGGGCCGCATCAGCCAGGGCGTCGTCGTGGGCGACGGCAGCGATATCGGCGGCGGAGCCTCGATCATGGGCACCCTCTCGGGCGGCGGCACGCACCGCATCGCGATCGGCGAGCGCGCTCTGCTCGGCGCCAACAGCGGGGTGGGCATCTCGATCGGCGACGACTCGGTCGTCGAAGCGGGCCTCTACGTGACGGCCGGCCAGAAGGTCGTTGTGGTCGACGGCACGGTCGGAGCCGACGGGCAATCCCGCACGGTCAAGGCCGCCGAGCTCTCGGGGGTGCCGGGGCTGCTTTTCCGCCGCAGCTCGGTCACGGGAGCCGTCGAGGTACTGCCCCGCACGGGCGCGGGCGTGCGGCTCAACACGGCCCTGCACGCGTAGGTCGCGGTGTCGGGATGCTCGCGGCGAGCATCCCGCCCTCCTAGTTCTTCGGCCGCCGCCGCTGCCACCACTGCGCGAGCCGCAGGTCGTTCCAACCGAATCGGCCCGCGTCGGGCAGCGCGGCGCGAATGCTCTCGTCGCTGAACGGACTCGACGGGCGAATGTCGGCGGGCACCTCGGGAGCCCAGGGCAGCGGCTCGCTCACGCCCTCGGCGAGCATGCGCGCTTGCGCTTTGGCGACGAGCGGCACGACCATGGTCCACTCGGTCAGCTGGGCCAGTGCGCGAATCGACCACACGGGCAGCGCGATGAAGAGAGGTGTGCGGCCGGCGACGCGAGCCACGCGGCGAACGGCATCGGACAGCAAGAGTTCTTCCGCTCCCATCACGGCAACGGTCGGCTCGGGGACGCGCCCCTCGGCGGCAGCGATGAGCACGGTGACGAAGTCGTCGATCTGAATCGGTCGCACGGTCTTGCCGCGAAACCCGACCGTGCCGAACACGGGCCAGGTCTTCACGGCACGACTGACGTGGTCGACCATGTGGTCTCCGCGCCCGTAGACCATCGACGCCTTGAGAATCGTGTGCGGAATGCCCGACTGACGAATGAGCTCTTCTGCCGCCCACTTCGACTCGTGATACGGCGAGCCACAATCGGGGCGAGCCCGCAAGAAGCTGACCATGACGATGCGGCCGACCCCTGCTCGGCGGGCTGCCTCGATCATCGCGCGGGTTCCGTCGATGTGGACGCGCGAGAAGGTTTGGTCACCGATCTCGCGGTTGATACCCGCCGCGTGGACGACGACGTCGCACCCCGCGAAGGCGGCCGTGAGCGCAGCGACATCGTCGATCTCGGTGCCCGTGCGTCGAGACACCACGACCGTGTCGGATGCCGGCAACCGTGCCGCGAGGTTTCGGCCGACAAACCCGGTTCCGCCGGTGATCGCGATGCGCATGTGTGCCTCCGTGTCTAATTAGCTAAATTGCTACATTAGGCACTCTATCTAGCCCCGGTGCTATATTGCAAAAGTGGTAGATACAGCGAGCGACATCTTTGCGGCGCTCGCTCACCCGACCCGTCGGCAGATTCTGCAAGACCTCAAAGACGGCGAACTCACGGCCGGCGACATCGCTGCGCGATTCACGTCGTCGGGCCCGACGATCTCGCGGCACCTCGGCGTCTTACGCCAGGCCGGACTCATCTCCGAGCGCCGAGACGCCAACCGCATCTTCTACTCGCTCGTGAGCGACCGCCTGGCGCTCTCCGTCGGCGACTTCCTGTCGACGGTATGCCCCGAGCAAATCGTGCTGCGCGAGGTGCGCAAGCGTGTGCTGCCCGGCGAAGCTGCGCCTGAGGCGCCGGCTATCGCCTGATCGCGGATCTGCCTACCGCTGCGGCCAGTCGCGCGCGGGCGAGCCCACGTAGAGCTGCTGCGGGCGGCCGATCTTCGTTTGGGGGTCGTCGTTCATCTCGCGCCAGTGGGCAATCCAGCCCGGCAGGCGCCCGATGGCGAAGAGCACCGTGAACATGCGCGTCGGAAAGCCCATGGCCTTGTAGATGACACCCGTGTAGAAGTCGACGTTCGGGTAGAGCTTGCGCTCGATGAAGTAGTCGTCGGCGAGGGCGATGGCCTCGAGCTCGCGCGCGATCTGAAGCAGCGGGTCGCTGACGCCGAGGTCGGCAAGCACAGCATCCACACTCTCTTTGACCAACTTGGCGCGCGGGTCGTAGCTCTTGTACACGCGGTGCCCGAAGCCCATGAGCTTGATGCCGTCTTCTTTGGCCTTGACGCGCTCGACGAAGCGCTCGACGCTTTCACCCGAATCGCGGATGCGCGCGAGCATCTCGAGCACCGCCTCATTGGCGCCACCGTGCAGCGGCCCCGAGAGGGCGTTGATGCCCGCCGAGATCGAGGCGAAGAGGTTGGCACCCGTCGAGCCGACGAGCCGCACGGTCGAGGTCGAGGCGTTCTGCTCGTGGTCTTCGTGCAAGATCAGCAGGCGGTCGAGCGCCTTCACGAGCACGGGGTTGACCTCGTAGGGCTCGGCCATGTTGCCGAAGTTGAGGCGCAAGAAGTTCTCGACGAAGCTCAGCGAGTTGTCGGGGTAGAGAAACGCCTGGCCGATGGCCTTCTTGTGGGCGTAGGCCGCGATGACGGGCAACTTGGCGAGCAGACGGATGGTCGAGATCTCGACCTGCTCGGGGTCGTGCGGGTCGAGCGAGTCACCGTAGTAGGTCGAGAGCGCGCTCACGGCGCTCGACAGCACCGACATGGGGTGCGCCTGGTGCGGTAGCGAGTCGAAGAAGCGCTTGAGGTCTTCGTGCAGCAGCGTGTGGTGACGCACTCGCTCGTCAAACTCGTGCAGCTCGCTCGCCGACGGCAGTTCGCCATAGATCAGCAGCCAGGCGACCTCGAGAAAGGTCGAGTTCGATGCCACATCGTCGATGGCGTAGCCGCGGTAGCGCAGCACGCCCTGCTCGCCATCGATGTAGGTGATGGCGCTCTTGGTCGAGGCGGTGTTGACGAAGCCGTAGTCGAGGGCCGTGAGATCGGTCTGGCGCGTGAGCGACGAGAGATCGAGACTCGAGGCGCCGGCAACGCTGTGCAGGATGGGAAACTCGGCCGTGCCGCCCGGATAATGCAGGGTGGCGCTCGTGTCGCCGTCGTTCAGTGCGCTGCTGTTCAGTGCGCTGTCGCTCACTGCGCCTCCTCGCGGAAAGTGATCAGGGTGTGATCGGTGTGTGGGGGCGGGGTCCCGAGAACGAGCCATGGTGGTGGTGGCGGCCCGGGAGTGACCCGCCTACAGCCTATGCGCAAAGGCGCACCAGTCACGTACGAGCCAACAGCAGGCGTCAGGCCTTAGAGAGTTGCGCCAAACGGGTGGCCGCGGCGGCGATGCGCTCGTCGGTTGCTGTGAGCGCCAACCGCACGTGCTGCGAGCTCTCGCCCTCATAAAAGGTTCCGGGTGTGGCCAGGATGCCGTGGTCGGCAAGCAGGGCAATCGTGTCGAGAGCGGGCTCACCACGCGTGGCCCACAGGTAGAGCCCGGCCTCAGAGTGGCCGATGCGAAAGCCCGCGCTCTCGAGCCCCGCGCGCAGCATGGCCCGCCGCTCTCTATAGCGCTCGCGTTGCTCGGCAACGTGCACGTCATCACCGAGCGCCGCGATCATGGCTGCCTGCACGGGCGCCGGCGGAATGAGCCCCACGTGCTTGCGCACCTCGAGCAACTGGCGCACGATCGCCGGGTCACCCGCGAGAAAAGCTGCTCGATAACCGGCCAGGTTCGACTGCTTGCTGAGCGAGTACACGCTCAGTAGCCCGGTATGGTCGCCATCGGTCACGCGGGGGTCGAGGATGCTCGGCACGCGTGGGTCGTCGGCCGTGCTGCCCCACCGCTCGGGCTGCCAGCCCAGCTCGGCGTAGCACTCGTCGTTGACGAGCACGGCTCCGAGTTCGCGGGCTCGGGCAACCGCGGCCCGCAGAGCCGCGACGCCGAGCACGGCTCCCGTGGGATTACCCGGGCTGTTGAGCCACACGAGGCGAGTGGATGCGGGCCAGCCATCCGGGGAATCCGTCGCGACACCGGCCGTGCGAGCGATCACCGAGCCCACGGCGTAGGTCGGGTAAGCCGTGCGCGGATAGACCACGGTGTCGCCCGGGCCGAGGCCGAGCAGCAGGGGCAGGAGGCCGACGAGCTCTTTGGAGCCGATCGTCGGGAGCACAGCATCCGTCGTCAGGCCGTCAACGCCACGGCGCCGGGCGTACCAGGCAGCAATCGCGGCGCGCAGTTCGGGCGTGCCCATGGTTTGCGGGTAGGCGTGGGCATCGGTCGCCGCAACGAGCGCCTCGCGCACGAGCTGCGGGGTCGCGTCAACGGGAGAGCCGACCGACAGATCGACGATGCCGTCAACGTGTTCGCGCGCGCGTGCGGCGAATGGTGCGAGAGAGTCCCAGGGAAAGTCGGGTAACTCGATCGTCACAATCGAGAACTAGGCCTGCGGCGGCAGCGCGGCAACGATCGGGTGGTCGCCCGCGATCACGCCGACCTTCGAGGCACCACCGGGCGAACCGATCTCGGCGAAGAACTCGACGTTGGCCGTGTAGTAGTCGGCCCACTTGTCGGGAGTGTCGTCTTCGTAGTAAATGGCCTCAACGGGGCACACCGGCTCGCACGCACCACAGTCGACGCACTCGTCGGGGTGGATGTAGAGCATGCGGTCGCCCTCGTAGATGCAGTCAACGGGGCACTCGTCGATGCAGGCGCGGTCTTTCACGTCGACGCAGGGCAGGGCGATCACGTAAGTCACGGCAGTGGTCGATCCTCTTGTTGAACGAGAGCGGGCTGTTCCATCGTAACGCTCACACGCTGGGGAACCCGCTGGATGCGCGGCCAGCCGAGCGCAAGAAAGGCAATGAGCGCGATGCCGCCGAGCCAGGCGTAGCCCATGGCATTCGCGGGAACGAGCACCGAATCACCCGTGGCCATCGCGAGGATTCCGGCGACGAGGCCCACGCCGATCGCGCCCGCAGCCGCGGGAGTGCGCACGCCGCCCCACACGCGCAGGCCCACGATGTAGAGCCCGATCGTGACGAGCGCGATCGCCACCCCGATGGGCGGCAACGACTGGTGCGTGAACGTGCCGACGAGGGCGAGTGCCGCACCGCCGCCCATGCAGAGCGCGATGACACCCACCCGCGCGGGCACTGTCATGCTCGCGAAGTCAGGATCGAGTGAACTCATGATGAGGGGCGGCTTAGGCGTCGAGCCGCATCATCCAGCCGTGCGGGTCGGGGCGACGACCGTACTGAATGTCGGTGAGCTCGGCACGCAGTGACATCGTGAGCAGGCCCGCTTCGGCGTCGGCGCTGCCGATTTCGAAGTCGGCAGCCTTGATCATGGCGATCGGGGTCACCACGGCGGCCGTGCCGCACGCGAACGCCTCAACGATGTCTCCGGATGCCGCGCCCTCGCGCCACTCGTCGATGCTCACGCGGCGCCGCTCGACCGTGTGGCCGCGGTCTTCCGCCAACTGCAAGATCGAGTCGCGCGTGATGCCCTCGAGGATCGAGTCGCTCAGCGGGGTCACGAGCGTGCCGTCTTTGTAGACAAGCACGACGTTCATGCCGCCGAGCTCTTCAAGCCACTTGCCTTCGACCGAGTCGAGAAAGAGCACCTGGGCGCAACCGTGCTCAGCAGCTTCGGCTTGAGCGACAAGAGACGAGGCGTAGTTGCCGCCGGTCTTCGCGGCCCCCGTGCCACCCTTGCCCGCGCGCGAATACTGCGTCGAGAGCCAGATTGAGACCGGCTTCACTCCCCCATGGAAGTAGGCGCCCGCGGGCGACGCAATGACGTAGAACGCCACCTTGTGCGCCGGGCGCACGCCCAAGAATGCCTCTTTCGCGAACATGAAGGGGCGCAAGTAGAGGCTCGTCTCCGGCGCACTCGGCACCCACTCGCCGTCGACCGCGATGAGCTGCTTGAGGGCCTCGATGAAGTACTGCTCGGGCAGCTCGGGCAGTGCGAGGCGCTTGGCCGACCGCTGCAGACGACGCGCATTGGCGTCGGGGCGGAACGACCAGATTGAACCATCGGCGTGCCGGTAGGCCTTGAGGCCTTCGAAGATCTCTTGCCCGTAGTGCAGCACCGAGGCGGCCGGGTCGAGCGTGATGGGGCCGTAGGCCTGCACGCGAGGGCGGTGCCAGCCGCCCATTTCGCTCCAGCAAATGTCGACCATGTGGTCGGTGAAGTGCTTGCCAAAGCCCGGGTCGGCGAGAATCGCGTCACGCTCGGTCACCGCGCGGGCGGCCTCGTTGGGGGTCACGGCCCACGTGATCTCGCGGGTGGCCATCGGCAGCAGGTTCGTCATCGGAATTCCTCGAGAGGTCGCCGGCGGCCCGCAGGCCCCGGAAGAGCGTGGGTACAGCGTACCCCGCCGGTGTGTGCGGTTCTCGGGCCAATCGTGCGGCGATGGCCGGGGTGGGGGCCGGGCGAGTTAGGCCAGGCGGGCGGCGATGGCGGATCCGACCTCGCTCGTGCGGCGGGGTCCTTCCGCGCCCCGCTCAGCGAGGTCGGCGAGCACCGCGGTGCGCACGCGCGCCGCGGCATCCGTCAGTCCCTGCTGGTCGAGCAGAATCGCCACCGAGAGAATCGCGGCGGTCGGGTCGGCCTTTTCTTGCCCCGCAATGTCGGGGGCCGAGCCGTGCACGGGCTCAACCATGCTCGGAAACGCTCCGGTGGGGTTGAGGTTGCCCGAGGCCGCGAGGCCGAT
>JBJOPU010000049.1:0-7917 GCA_046050505.1 Actinomycetota bacterium | reverse complement strand
CCTCTCAGGCCGGCTACCCGTCGTCGGCTTGGTGAGCCGTTACCTCACCAACTACCTGATAGGCCGCGAGTCCATCCTTGACCGAAATTCTTTCCAGCTGATGACCATGCGGTCTCAGCTCGTATCCGGTATTAGACGTCGTTTCCAACGCTTATCCCAGAGTCAAGGGCAGGTTACTCACGTGTTACTCACCCGTTCGCCACTAATCCACCAGAGCAAGCTCCGGCTTCATCGTTCGACTTGCATGTGTTAAGCACGCCGCCAGCGTTCGTCCTGAGCCAGGATCAAACTCTCCGTAAATGTTTGATTGCACGGCGACCCGAAGGCTGCCGGCACATCTAGTGTCACCACCGGACCGAAGTCTGAGTGGCGACGAGTTTGTCTGACTGAAGTTCGAATATCTACTGACATTCTTGTTTCAATCCAAAGGAATCTCTTACGACCGGTCGGAACCGGACGTCGAGGTTATTTGGCATTGACTTAGTGCACGCTGTTGAGTTCTCAAGGATCGGGCGCTCCAGACCTTCAGCCTCTCGGCTGTCGCAACTGGGCAACTTCCCTACTGTATCCACCACAGCATCCCGATGCAAATCGGTGACCTCGATGTTCTGAGTCCGACTTGCCCGGAGGCGATCTCAACGATCTTGCCAGCTGGGCGGATTCGCAATCCTACTTGGCGATGAGCGCACCAGCAAGTGGCTGCTCTTTCTTGGAGGATTGTGTCCCTCTTGAGGGCTAGAAGCTTTTCGCTTCCGGCACCTTTGGGGTGACGAGTTAGAAGATTACGGTTCGTTCGGGTGCGGGGCAAATCTCAGCGATTCCCGGGCGTGTCGCGCTCAGGGCGTCGCCGGAAAGTGCATGCCGTCAACGAAGAATCAGCCCTGCGAGGGTCTTCTTTCCGCGACGGAGCACGGCCATGCCGCCGGCGAGGGCCGCGCCCGCGAGGGTCTGGTCGTCGCTCGACACGGCGACGTTGTTGAGGGCAACCCCGCCTTGCCCGATCGCCCGCCGGGCATCGCTCGCGCTCGAGCAGAGGCCCGTAGCGATGAGGGCCTGCACGACGGTGTCGGACTCCCCCAGCTCGGCCGTGGGGAGTTCGGCGATCACGGCGGCGAGAGTCGGAGCATCCAGCGCCGAGAGATCGCCGTGGCCGAACAAGGCTTCAGAGGCAGCGATTGCGGACTCGACCGCCGAGAGGCCATGCACGATGGTCGTCACCTCGAGAGCGAGTCGCTTCTGCGCGGCACGGCGGAACGGCTCGTCGCGAACGAGAGACTCGTAGTGCTCAATCTCGGAGCGGCTCAGGAACGTGAAGACCTTGAGCCGGGCGATGACATCGGCGTCGTCGGTGTTCAGCCAGAACTGGTACATCGCGTACGGGCTGCACATCTCGGCATCGAGCCAGATGGCGTTTCCCTCGCTCTTGCCGAACTTGGTTCCGTCGCTGTTCGTGATGAGCGGGGTTCCGATGGCGTGCACGCTTCGCCCCTCGACCTTGTGGATGAGGTCGGTGCCGCTCGTGAGGTTGCCCCACTGGTCGCTGCCGCCGGTCTGCAAAACGCAACCGTATTGACGGTGCAGCTCGAGGAAGTCGTAGCCCTGCAAGATCTGGTAGCTGAACTCGGTGTACGAAATGCCGGCTTCAGAGTTGAGCCGGGTCGCGACAGCGTCTTTCTTGATCATCGTTCCGACGCGGTAGTACTTGCCGATCTCGCGCAAGAAGTCGATGGCACTGAGCCCGGCTGTCCAGTCGAGGTTGTTGACGAGCGTGACCCCGTTGGAGCCATCGGCGCTCAAGAAGCGACTGACTTGCCCTTGCAGCCTGCCGACCCATTCGGCAACCGTCTCGCGGTCGTTGAGTTGCCGCTCGGCCGTAGGCCGCGGGTCGCCGATCAGGCCCGTCGACCCGCCGACGAGCGCCAGCGGTCGGTGGCCGGCGAGCTGCAGACGCCGCATGAGCAGCAGCTGCACGAGGTTGCCCAGGTGCAGGCTCGGCGCGGTGGGGTCGAACCCGCAGTAGTACGTGATCGGGTCGCCGCTCAAGGCGGTCTCCAGCGCGGACTCATCCGTCGAGACGTGCACGAGACCGCGCCACTGAATCTCGTGCCACACCGACTCGAACGTCGAGTCGTTCTGGGTCGGAGCGGGCGTCAGGGTGCGGGATTCGTCGGCGGCGGCAGTCACCGCGCCAGCGTATCAGCGGGCTCACGGGCGCTCAGGCGCATCACGTCGACCCGAGGTGCGGTCTACGTCAGCGAGGCAAGCCGGTCGGTGAGAGCGCCGAGCTGGGCGGCGACGGCAGAGGGCGCCGTGCCTCCGGCTCCTGCCCGTGACCGGATCGAGCCCTCGACCGTGAGCACCTCGCGCACACCGGCGGCGAGCCGTGCATCGATCGATGCGTACTCCTCATCGCTCGGCTCGTGCAGCTCGAGTCCGTGCCGCTCGCAGTGCGCGACAAGCGCGCCGGAGATCTCATGCGCTTCGCGGAACGGCACACCCTGCCGAACGAGCCAGTCCGCGACGTCCGTCGCCAGCGAGAAACCCTGCGGCGCGAACGCCGCCATCCGGTCGACGTCGAAGCGGAGCGTCGCGACCATGCCCGTGAACGCCGGCAGCAGCACCTCGAGTGTCTCGACGGCGTCGAAGACGGGCTCTTTGTCTTCTTGCAAGTCGCGGTTATACGCGAGAGGCAGGCCCTTGAGCGTCGTGAGCAACCCCGCGAGATCACCGATGAGGCGACCGGCTTTGCCGCGGGCAAGCTCGGCGATATCTGGGTTCTTCTTCTGCGGCATGATCGACGAGCCCGTCGAGAAGCCATCGTGCAGCGTCACGTAGCCGAACTCGCGCGTGTTCCAGAGGATGATCTCTTCGGCGAAGCGCGAGAGATCGATGCCGACTTGCGCGGCGATGTAGGAGAACTCGGCCACGAGATCGCGGCTGGCCGTGGCGTCAATCGAGTTCTCGGTCGGGCCACTGAATCCCAGCTCGGCGGCGACAAGCGCCGGATCGAGACCGAGGCTCGAGCCCGCGAGCGCGCCGGCGCCGTAGGGGGAGCGATCGGCGCGCGCAGCCCAATCGCGCAGGCGCTCGAGGTCACGCACGAGCGGCCACGCGTGAGCGAGCAGGTGGTGCGCGAGCAAGACCGGCTGTGCGTGCTGCAAGTGCGTGCGCCCGGGCATGACGACATCGGGATGCGCCTCGGCTTGAGCCACGATCGCCCCAATGAGCGCGCGCACCTCGCCCGCGATCACGGCACCGTGGTCGCGCAAGTACAGCCGGATGAGCGTGGCGATTTGGTCGTTGCGGCTGCGTCCGGCGCGCAACCGGCCGCCGAGCTCGGCGCCGACCGCGTTGACGAGAGCCGCCTCGAGAGCACCATGCACGTCTTCGTCGTCGGGCCGGGGTTGCAAGCGTCCGTCTGCCCAGCGTGCCTCGATGTCGTCGAGGCCCTCGAGCATCCGCACCAGTTCGTCGTCGGTGAGATAGCCCGCGGCTGCGAGCGCACGAGCGTGAGCGCGCGAGCCCCGAATGTCGTAGCCACCGAGCTGCCAGTCGAAGTGGGTCGAGCGACTGAGTCGTTGCAGCTCGGGAGAGGGGCCGTCGCTAAAGCGCCCGCCCCACAGCGAGCCCTCGTTCGTGGCGCCGCTCACCGCGCGCCGCCCGACTGCTCGAGCAGCCAGACCATGAGCGCCTTTTGCGCGTGCAAGCGGTTCTCGGCTTCGTCCCAAATGACGGACTGCGGGCCGTCGATGACATCGGCCGTGACCTCGTAGCCGCGGTCGGCCGGCAGACAGTGGAGGAAGAGTGCGTCGGCCTTCGCGTGCGCCATCATCGCCGGGTCGACGCGGTAGGCGCCGAAGGTCGCGACGCGGTGCGCCTTCTCATCCTCCTTGCCCATCGAGACCCACGTGTCGGTGACGACGACGTCAGCACCCGACACCGCGGCGACCGGATCAGTCGTGACGGTGATCGAGCCCCCGGTCTCGGCCGCGCGCCGCTCGGCATCACCGACGACCGACGCGCTCGGCGCGAACGACGCGGGAGCCGCGATGCGCACGTGCATGCCCGCTGTCGCGCCCGCGAGCAGGTAGGACTGCGCCATGTTGCTCGCGCCGTCGCCGAGGAAAGCGACCGTGAGACCCGCGAGGTCGCCTCGGTGCTCACGGATCGTGAGCAGGTCGGCGAGAAGCTGGCACGGGTGAAAGTCGTCGCTCAGCGCGTTGATGACGGGAACCGTCGTGCCCCCCGCCATTTCTTCAAGACCCGACTGCGCGTAGGTGCGCCAGACAATCGCGGCGACCATGCGCTCGAGCACGCGCGCGGTGTCGCTCGGCGTCTCTTTGCCGCCCAACTGGCTGCTCGCTGTCGAGATGATGAGCGGCACGCCGCCGAGGTCGGCGATGCCGACAGCGAAGCTCACGCGCGTGCGGGTCGACGACTTATCGAAGATGACCGCGACGGTCTGCGGGCCGGCCAGGGGCGTGCGGCCCCAGCGGTCAGCCTTGATCTGGGCAGCGAGGTCGAGAATCTGCGCTTGCTCGGCGGCCGTGATGTCGTCGTCGCGCAAGAAGTGCCGAGCGGCGGGAGCGTGGGCGGTCATGGGGTGGTGGCCTCCAGGCCTACGGCGAGCAAGCTCGCGGCGAACAGGGTCAAGAACCGGTCGATCTCAGCATCGCCGATGATGAGCGGTGGCGCGAGGCGGATGCTCTCGTCATTCGGTGCGTTGATGATGAGGCCGCGATCAAGGGCCTCGGCGACGAGGCGCGGGGCAACCGGTGCGGTGAGTCCGATTCCCAGCAGCAACCCGCGGCCGCGCACCTCGGCGACGAGGGGTGAGCCGAGCGACAGGATGCCCGCGCGCAGCTGCTCGCCGCGGCGGGCCGCGTTTCCGACGAGGTCGGCGCGCTCGATTTCGGCGAGCACAGCATCCGCGACCCCTGTCGCGAGCGGATTGCCGCCAAAGGTCGAGCCATGCTGACCCAGCGTGAACAGTTCGCTCGCGGCGCCGCGCGTGACGAGTGCACCCACGGGCACTCCCCCGCCGATGCCTTTCGCGACGACAATGGCGTCGGGCAGGTCATCACCAACCCCCCGCCCATGCTGAAACGCAAACCAGTCGCCCGTGCGCCCTGCGCCGGTCTGGATCTCGTCGACGATGAGCAGAACCCCATGCGCTCGCGTGAGGCGGCGCGCCTCAGCGAGAAACCCCGGCGGCAGCGGCACGACGCCGGCTTCGCCCTTGATGGGTTCGAGCACGACCGCCGCGACGTCGGGGCCGAGAGCGGCCTCAAGAGCGGCGAGGTCGGTCGGCACGTGTTCGACACCCGGCACCATGGGCTCAAAGGGCGTGCGCAGCGCGGGCTTACCCGTCAGGGCGAGAGCGCCCATCGTGCGGCCGTGGAAGCCTTGCTCGAACGCGAGGATGCGCGGCCTGCCGGTGCGGCGCGCAAGCTTGAGCGCCGCCTCGATGGCCTCGGCGCCCGAGTTGGCGGGATAGACCCGACCGGTGTCGCCGAAGCCCGCGAGGCGCACGAGACGCTCGGCAAAGGCCACTGCCTGCGGGGTCGTGAAGTAGTTGCTGACGTGCAACACGCGGCCGGCCTGCGCGGCAATAGCGTCGACGATCACGGGATGCGCGTGGCCAAGCGCGTTGACGGCGATGCCGGCGAGAAAGTCGAGATACTCCCGGCCATCGACATCCCACACGAGAGCCCCGCGCCCGTGATCAAGTACGGCCATGGGGGCCGGGGCCGAGCGCATTGCGACACGCGCGAACCGCTCGCGCACAGCATCCGTCTGCGCACCGGTGATCATGCCGCGGTCACTTCGGTTCCGATGCCCTCTTGCGTGAAGATCTCGAGCAAGATCGAGTGCGGCACGCGGCCGTCGATAATCGCCGCTTTGCCCACTCCCCCGTCAACGGCCTCGAGGCACGCCGCCATCTTGGGGATCATTCCCGATTCAAGGCTCGGCAGCAGCGCTCGCAACTCGTCGGCATCGATCGACGACACGAGCGAGCTCATGTCAGGCCAGTCGCGATACAGCCCGGCGACGTCGGTGAGAATCACGAGCTTCTCAGCGTCGAGCGCCACGGCGAGCGCCGCCGCCGCCGAGTCGGCATTGACGTTGAGGCTCTGACCCGGGGTGTCGCCGTCGGGGGCGATCGACGAGACGACGGGGATGCGCCCCGCGTCCAGCTGCGCGAGCACCGCGGCGGGGTCAACTCCCACGACATCACCCACGAGCCCGAGGTCGACCTCAACCCCATCGACCACGACGCCCCGGCGCCTGCCGCGAAAGAGTCCGGCGTCTTCGCCCGAGATCGCCGCCGCGAACGGACCGTGCTCGTTGATGAGACTCACGAGTGAGCGGCTGATTTGACCCGTCAGCACCATGCGCACGACCTCCATGGCCTCGGGGCTCGTCACCCGATAGCCGCCGCGAAACTCGCTCTCGATGCCGAACTTCTCGAGCATCGCCGAAATCTGAGGGCCACCGCCGTGCACGACAACGGGCCGCAGCCCGACCGTGCGCAGGTAGACCATGTCTTGCGCGAAGGCGCGCTGCAGGTCGTCGCTCACCATGGCGTTGCCGCCGAACTTGATGACGACGACGCGATCGCGAAAGCGCTGCAACCAGGGCAGCGACTCGATGAGCGTTGCGGCCTTGACGGCAGCCTGGGCGTGATCGTCGGCGACGGAGGCGAGGTCTCTGAGTTCTGTCATGGCCTTAGCTCGCGTAGGCGCTGTTCTCGTGCACGTAGTCGTGAGTGAGGTCGTTGGTGTAGACGGTGGCTGCGGCACTGCCTGCCTTGAGGTCAATGCTCACGTCGATCACGCGACCGCTCAGGTCGACCTCGTCGCGCGGACGATCGGGGGCGCCCGCGTGACACAAGCGCACTCCGTTGAACGAGACGTCGACGGCGTAGGGGTCGAAGGTAGCGTTCGTCGTGCCGATCGCGGCGAGCACGCGACCCCAGTTGGGGTCGTTGCCGAACATTGCCGCCTTGAACAGGTTGCTGCGCGCGACCGAGCGGGCGACCTCGACGGCGTCGTCGTCGGTCACGGCTCCGCTGACCGCGATGACGATGTCATGACTCGAGCCTTCGGCGTCGGCCTGCAGTTGTTTCATGAGCGACATGCACGCCTCGGTCAGCAGCTCGGTGAACTGGTCGACGGGCGGAATGACTCCGGATGCCCCGCTCGCCATGAGCGTCACCTGGTCGTTTGTCGACATGCACCCGTCAGAGTCGAGGCGGTCGAAACTGACGCGCGTCGCGGCGCGGAGCGCCTGGTCGAGCTCGGCGGCGGGCAGGTCGGCGTCGGTGGTGAGCACCACGAGCATGGTCGCGAGACCGGGGGCGAGCATCCCGGCGCCCTTGGCCATGCCGCCGATCGTGTAACCGGGCCCCTCGACGATGACGGACTTGGGCACCGAGTCGGTCGTCATGATCGCGCGGGCCGCATCGTCGCCGTGTGCGCCCAAGTCCGCGGCCGCCGCAGCCACGCCGCTCAGCAGAGCGTCGCGATTCAGCTGCTCGCCGATCAGGCCGGTCGAGCAGACGAGCACGTCGCCCGCTGAGATGCCCACGTGCTCGGCAACGGCTTCGGCGGTCGCGTGGGTGGTCTGAAAGCCCTGTGCGCCCGTGAAGCAATTCGCGCCGCCAGAGTTGAGCACGATGGCAGCCACCTCGCCATCAGCGATGACCTGCTGCGACCACAGAATCGGGTTGGCCTTCGCGCGGTTGCTCGTGAAGACGGCGGCGGCAGCCCGCGAGGGGCCCCGGTTGACGACGAGGGCAAGGTCGGCAGCACCGCTTGACTTGAGGCCAGCGGCGACACCGGCCGCGTCGAATCCGGCCGGGGCAGTGACGCTCACGGCGCTACTCCGTTAAGGGGAAGACCGAGCGTTTCAGGC
>JBJOPU010000048.1:0-7927 GCA_046050505.1 Actinomycetota bacterium | reverse complement strand
ACGGAGGCCCTCCTCCCGTTCGACTGCCACGTGCAGGTGCGCGCGCACGCCGATCCGGTGCCCGCCGTGGCACACGTCGCGGGCGGCGAGCTCATCGTCTCGGTGCGCGAGCCTCTGCTCGGCGTCGCGCCTGGCCAAACAGCCGTGCTCTACGTCGGAACCCGCGTGCTCGGCCAGTGCACGATCGATCGCACGGTAAGCGCCGACGAGCCGGCTCGTGCCGCCACGGGTGCGAGCGCGGCGACGGCCTCCGACCAGCGCGCCGCGGCGACACTCGTTGGCAGCGTCGCTCTCTAGACTGACGCCGTGACCGCCGAGCTACTGCGCCTGACCGACGTGCCGGGCGATCGCCCGGGCGCCGACGCCGCCACGCATTGGCCGCGGCTCACGGCCATCACGGCTCACCTCGACCCGCCGCTCGGCGTCATCGATCGGGCGGCTCTCGCCTACAACGCGGCCGACCTCGTGCGTCGCGCGGGCGGCATGCCGATTCGTGTGGCGAGCAAGTCGATTCGCGTGCGCGGCATTCTCGAGGCCGTGCTCGCCCAGCCCGGCTACGCGGGTGTTCTCGCTTACACATTGCCCGAGGCCCTGTGGCTCGCGAGCTCACGAGGGCAGGGCGGCAGCGACATCGATGACGTCGTGCTGGGCTACCCCACGACCGATCGCGCGGCCATCGCGCGGCTTGCGGCCGACGAGCAGCTCGCCGCGCGCGTGACGCTCATGATCGACGATGTCGCCCACCTTGATCTGATCGACTCGGTCGTCGCGCCGAGTGCGCGAGCGAGCATCCGTATCGCCATCGAACTGGATGCGAGTTGGCGTGGCCCGCACGGTCACCTTGGCGTGCGACGGAGCCCGCTGCACAGCCCCGAGCAGCTCGCGGCACTCGCGCGCATCGTCACCGAGCGCGCCGGATTCACCCTCGTCGGCGTCATGGCCTACGAGGCGCAAATCGCGGGACTCGGCGACGCCCCCACCGGTCGTCCGGTGCGTGCGTTGCTCGTGCGCGGCGTCCAGCGCCAGTCACGTGCTGAGCTTCGTGACCGTCGAGCTCGCGCGATCGCCGCCGTGAGCGCCGTCGCCGACGCTGCCGGCACTCCGCTCCAGTTCGTCAATGGCGGCGGCACGGGCTCGCTCGAGTCGACCTCAGCCGAAGCCGCCGTGACCGAGCTCGCGGCTGGCAGCGGCCTTATGGGCCCACATCTCTTCGACACCTACCGCGCCTTCACGCCGGCCCCCGCCGCGTCGTTTGCCCTGCCCGTGGTGCGGCGCCCGACCGACGACATCGCCACCCTGCTGGGCGGCGGCTGGATCGCGAGCGGCCCGCCCGGCCCCGACCGTCTTCCGCAGGTGGTCTGGCCCGAAGGCCTGCGGATGCTCGGCACCGAAGCCGCCGGCGAAGTCCAGACTCCTCTGCGCGGGCCGGCCGCCCGCACGCTGCTCGTCGGTGATCGGGTCTGGCTGCGCCACACCAAGGCCGGAGAGCTCAGCGAGCACCTCGATAGCTTCCACGTCGTCGACGGCGACACCGTGACCGGCGAACTTCCCACCTATCGCGGCGAACGAAAGGCGTTTCTGTGAGCGACTCCACCTCTGGCGGCGCACCTACCTCTGCCAGCGCTGTTGCGCCGCCGGCCGCCGGCACACGCTCGGTGCGCTCGACCAAGCCGTGGCGCAACTGGGCCCGCACCGAGCAGGTCACGCCCGCGCGCGTCGAGCGCCTGGCGAGCGGCGACGAGGTCGTCGACGCCATTACGCGCGCTCGCAACGACGGGCTGCCCGTCAAGGCCATCGGCTCGGGGCACTCATTCACGGGCATCGCGGTCGCGCCGGGCGTGCAACTCGACCTCACTGACCTCGCGGGCATCACGGCGATCGACGCCGCGTCGGGCGAAGTCACCCTTGCTGCGGGCACCAAGTTGCACGCTGCTTCGGCGATGCTGCACGAGCACGGTCTCGCCTTCGAGAACCTCGGCGACATCGACGTGCAGTCGATCTCGGGTGCGCTCAGCACGGGCACCCACGGCACGGGTCGCGCGTTTGGTGGCCTGGCCACCCAACTACGAGCCGTGACCCTCGCGACCGCCGACGGCCGCCTGCTGCGGGTGAGCGACACCGAGAACGCCGACCTGTGGCCCGCCGCACGTCTCGGGCTCGGAGCCCTCGGGGTGCTCGTCGACCTCACGGTGCAGGCCGTGCCCTCGTTCGTGTTGGCGGCGGATGAGCATCCCGAACCGCTCGATGACGTGCTCGACAACTGGGCAGAGCGCTCGACGCAGTCCGATCACGTCGAGTTCTACTGGTTTCCGCACACGCAACTCGCGCTCACGCGCAACAACACGCGCTTGCCGGCCGATGCGCCGCGCCAGCCGGTCGGACCCGTCAAACGATGGTTCGACGACGAACTGCTCGGCAATGGGCTCTACGAAGTGCTCTGCCGCATCGGCTCGATCGCGCCCGGAACGATTCCCGCGTTCAACCAACTCGCGAGTGGAGTGGCCTTCAATCGCGAGCTCGCCGACTATTCGCACCGCGTGTTCGCGACCGAGCGCAAAGTGCGCTTCCGCGAGATGGAGTACTCGGTGCCCCTCGACGCCGTGGCCTCGGTCATGCGCGAACTTGACCGAGTGATCGAGCAGAACGGGTGGCGCATCTCGTTCCCGATCGAAGTGCGCGCGACGGCCGCTGACGATGTGTGGCTCTCGACCGCACACGGCCGCGAATCGAGTTACATCGCGGTGCACCGCTATCACCGTGAGGATGCTCGCGACTACTTCGCCGCAGCCGAAGCGATTCTGCGGGCTCACGACGGGCGCCCGCACTGGGGCAAGTTGCACACCCGTACCGCGGATGACTTGCGGCCCGCCTACGCGCGCTTCGACGACTTTCTCGCGGTGCGCAATCGGCTCGACCCCGATCGCGTTTTCACGAACGCCTACCTCGACCGCGTGCTCGGGGCGTAAGGCTGCCGGGCGGTGACCCGCTCACCCACGCCCTCCCGCGAGCCGGCCATCGCCAGACCATCTCCTCGCCCCACGGTCAGTACCCGCTCGTAGACTGTGCGCGTGGCTGAAAACACTGTCGATGAACCCAGTGTCGACGATCTGACCCGCGACAAGGCACGCGCCGAGGCAGAAGCGCTCACGACGCGCATTCTCGAACTGCGTGACGCCTACTACTCGCGCGACACCGTGCTCGACGATGACGCCACCTACGACGCTCTCGTGCGTCGCCTCGAAGCGATCGAGCACCTGTTTCCCGAGTTGCAGAGCCAAGACTCTCCGACGCAGACCGTCGGGGGTCGTGCCGAGACCACGCTCTTCGCCCCCGTGGAGCACGCCGAACGCATGCTCAGCCTCGACAACGTGTTCAGCGCCGAGGAGTTCGCCGACTGGGCCGCGAAGGTCGAGCGTGACGCGGGTCGCCCCGTGCGCCTGCTGTGCGAACTGAAGATTGACGGGCTGGCCCTCAACCTGCGCTACGAGCGCGGGCTGCTCGTGACGACGGCCACGCGCGGCGACGGACGCGTGGGCGAAGACGTGACGCAGAACGTGCTGCAGGTGGCGGGCATCCCGCAGCGTCTTGCCGGTGACCCCGCCGAGCTGCCCGACCTTGTCGAGGTTCGCGGCGAAGTCTTTATTCCGAAGGTCGCGTTTGATGAGCTCAACGCGCTGCAGCGCCAGGCGGGCGAGCGTGAGTTCGCCAACCCGCGCAACGCCGCGAGCGGCAGCCTGCGCCAAAAGGCCGAGGGCAAGAACGACGAGCAACTCGCCCGCATGCGCGATCGGCTGAGCCGGTTGCGGATGCTCGTGCACGGCATCGGCGCCTGGCCGAACCCGCCCGTCTCGGCGCAGAGCGAGGTCTACGGTCTGCTCGAGCGCTGGGGATTGCCCATCAGCACCCATTTCCGCGTGCATGACAGCGCAGCCGGCGCCGCCGAGTACATCGCCTTCCACGGTGAGCACCGTCACGCCGTCGAGCACGAGATCGACGGCGTCGTCGTCAAGGTCGACGAGCTCGCTCTGCACGGTGAGCTCGGCGCCACGAGCCGTGCCCCGCGCTGGGCCATCGCCTACAAGTACCCGCCCGAGCAGGTCAACACGAAGCTGCTCGACATCGTCGTGAGCGTGGGCCGCACGGGTCGCGCGACGCCCTACGCCGTCATGCAGAAGGTGCGCGTGGCCGGCAGCGAAGTGCGGCAAGCCACGCTGCACAATCAAGACGTCGTCAAGGCCAAGGGTGTGCTCATCGGCGACACGATCGTGTTGCGCAAGGCGGGCGACGTCATCCCCGAGGTGCTCGGCCCCGTCGTCGAGCTGCGCGACGGCACCGAGCGCGAGTTCGTCATGCCCGCGAACTGCCCCGAGTGCGGCACCGCGTTGCGGCCCGCGAAAGAGGGCGACGTCGACCTCCGTTGCCCCAACGCTCGCAGCTGCCCCGCCCAAGTGCGCGGACGCGTCGAGCACATCGGCAGCCGCGGCGCCCTCGACATCGAGGCCCTCGGCGAGGTGTCGGCGGCGGCGCTCACGCAGCCCCATGTGCCGAGCATCCCGCCCCTGCAGACCGAGGCGGGCCTCTTTGCGCTGACGATCGACGACCTCCTGCCCATCGAGGTCGTGGTGACGGATGCCGAAACCGGGCTGCCCAAACTCGAAGCCGATGGCTCCGCTCGTCGGCGCACCCCGTTTCGCCGCAACCCCAGTGCTGCCGAGAAGAAGCAGGGGCTGGATGGCCCGCAGCCCAGTTCAGCGGCCCTGACCCTGCTCGACGAGCTCGAGAAAGCGAAGTCGAAGCCGCTCTGGCGCCTGCTGGTCTCGCTCAACATTCGGCACGTGGGTCCGGTCGCCGCTCGTGCGTTGGCTGACTGGTTTGGCTCGCTCGACGCGATTCGCGCGGCAACTCTTGATGAGCTCTCGGCCGTCGATGGTGTGGGGTCGATCATCGCCGAGGCCGTGCTCGACTGGTTCTCGGTCGACTGGCACGTCGAGATCGTTGATCGCTGGGCCGCGGCGGGCGTGCAGTTCAGCACGCCCGGTCACGCTGGCCCTGGTGCTGCGGCCGCGGCCGGGGGAGTGCTCGCCGGCCTCACCGTCGTCGCGACGGGCAGCCTTGACGGCTTCACGCGGGAGGGTGCGCAAGAGGCCATCATCGCGGCGGGTGGTAAGGCAGCGTCGAGTGTGTCGAAGAAGACGGACTTCGTGGCTGCAGGGCCGGGGGCGGGGTCGAAGCTCGCTAAGGCTGAAGAGCTGGGGGTGCGGATCATTGATGCGGCCCAGTTTGCGATTCTCGTGACCGAGGGTCCCGACGCGTTGCCGCCGGTGCCCGCCGCGGACTAGCGGGTCGCCGCCCACGTCGGCGGCGGGGTGCATCAGTGGTTCGCGGGCGTTTCGGCGAGTTCGGGGTGAGTTTCGCGAAACGCGGCGGTGCCGGCTCGCCGAGATCACGTCAAGCGTGAGCTGATTATCCTTCGCGGTTCTCACTGCGCTCGAAGCGCACGAACAGGTCGTCGCCCGTGAGTTCAAGCGTTTCGCCGTCGGCGCTGACACTCACGCTGTCGGCCGCCTCGAGCGCGGCAAAGTATCGGCCCTCGAGCTCGTTCTGCCGTTGTTCGGCGCACCCCATCTCACTGCGGGTGAGCCCGCCCAACTCGAGCGGACCCGTCGATCCGGCACCTGGCCCGCGCGCCACGGAGCCGCTGTAGGGGTTGCACGGTGCTTGTCCGCTCACCGAGTCGCCGTCGAACGTGAGCGTGACGGGCTGGGACGACTCGATGAAGGCACCCTGTGCGTCGCTGCCACTCGTGAGCAACCACTCGCCTTGCAGCGCGGTCGTACCACTCATGAGTCCGGCGCAGGCGCTCAGCAGCGGGATGCTCGCGGCGAGCATCCCGATCATGACCAGTGTGCGGCGGGGGTGGGGGCGCATGGGCTGACTCCTGTCTCGCGGTTCGCGCGGCGGGGCACGGGTGCGGCGCGATGATGCTGTCACCTCTATAGACGCTCGTCGATGTCGGATCGTTGGGGCACGGCACCCCCGCCGACCGGTGTGGTGCGGGCCGGTGCATCACCCGCGCCGTCTGGCGTGACTCGGGCCGGGTGATCACCCGCGCCGTCTCGCGCGGCGCGGGCCGGGGCATCACCAGTGCCGTCTCGCGCGGCGCGGGCCGGGGCAGTTCCCCGGGCCGGCCCGCGCGATGCCGCCGGGCGCGCTCAGTAGAATGGAGCATCCCCTGCACATCCCGTGCACGCCGCGTGCACCCCACCGGCACACCACGCGGGTCGACCCCGTCGGAGAGGCTGTATGTCTAAGATCACCCCCGAGGCGGTGGCCCATTTGGCCTCGCTCGCGCGCATCGCGCTCACCGAGGCCGAGATCGAGCAGCTGACGGGCGAGCTCAGTGCGATCGTCGACTCGGTCGCCAAAGTGCAAGAAGTCGCGACGCCCGAGGTGCCGGCCACGAGCCACCCGATTCCGCTGACGGGCGGGCTGCGTGCTGACGAGCCCGGAGTCACCCTGCCCACGGAGCGGGCCCTCGCGGGTGCGCCCGATCACGACGGCAGCCGTTTCCGCGTCACCGCGATCTTGGGAGAAGAACAGTGAGCGCCGCCGCAACGCCGGGCGCCGGTTCGGCCGCCGAGTCACACGCCGCGTCGGGCGCAAGCTCGGCCTCCGGGTCGAGCACAGACCTCACGCGCACCTCCGCCGCTAACCTTGCTGCCCTGCTGACCGCGGGCGAGGTCTCGAGCGTTGAGGTCACGCGCGCACACCTCGATCGCATCGCTGCGGTCGACGGCGACGTGCACGCCTTCTTGCACATCAACGCTGCCGCGCTCGACACGGCCGCGCGGGTCGACGCCGACCGCGCCGCCGGCGTTGCGCTCCCCGCGCTCGCGGGTGTGCCGATCGCCATCAAAGACGTGCTCTGCACGCTCGACATGCCCTCCACGTCGGGCTCGAAGATTCTTGAGGGCTGGATTCCGCCCTACGACGCTACGGTCGTCGCCCGCTTGCGCGCGGCCCGCATGGTTCCGCTCGGCAAGACCAACATGGACGAGTTCGCCATGGGGTCGAGCACCGAGCACTCGGCCTACGGGCCCACGAAGAATCCCTGGGACCTCTCGCGCATTCCTGGCGGTTCGGGCGGTGGCTCGGCCGCGGCGGTGTCGGCCTTTGAGGCGCCCGTCGCACTCGGCAGTGACACCGGCGGCAGCATCCGTCAGCCGGCGGCGGTCACCGGGTCGGTCGGCGTCAAGCCCACCTATGGTGGCGTGAGTCGCTATGGCGCGATTGCGCTCGCGTCGTCTCTCGATCAGGTCGGGCCGGTGTCGCGCTCGGTTCTGGATGCTGCGCTCGTGCACGACGTCATCGGCGGGCACGACGTTCGTGACGCCACGAGCATCCCGGACGCATGGCCCTCGATGGCTGCGGCTGCGCGTGCCGGCCAGTCGGGTGACGCGCTGCGCGGTGTGCGCGTCGGCGTCGTGAAGCAGCTCGAGGGCGAAGGATTTCAGGCGGGCGTCAAGTCGGTCTACCACGAGACGCTTGAGCTCATGGCCGCTGCGGGGGCCGAGATCGTCGAGGTCAGTGCGCCGCACTTTGAGTATGCGGTTGCGGCCTACTACTTGATCTTGCCGGCGGAAGCGTCGAGCAACTTGGCCAAGTTCGACTCAGTGCGGTTCGGTTTGCGCACTGAGGTGCCGGGCGGAACCGTTGAAGACGTCATGGGCGCAACGCGCGAGGCGGGTTTCGGGCCCGAGGTGAAGCGTCGCATCATTCTCGGAACCTACGCGTTGTCGGCGGGTTACTACGACGCCTACTACGGCAGTGCGCAGAAGGTGCGCACGCTCATTCAGCGTGACTTTGCGGCGTGTTTCGAGCAGGCGGACATTCTCGTGTCGCCCTCGGCGCCGACGACCGCGTTCCG
>JBJOPU010000047.1:0-8041 GCA_046050505.1 Actinomycetota bacterium | reverse complement strand
AGCACCGATTCGCCGAAGACATCCATCTGCGCGCCGGCGTCATTGACGTAGAACTCGCTCACGAGCGTGGCCCCGCTGGCCGCGAGCACCCGAGCGAGCGAGTCGCCGAGCGCGGCCCAGCGCGTGTGACCAATGTGCAGCGGGCCCGTCGGGTTGGCCGAAACGAACTCGAGGTTGATGGTCTGCCCGTGCAGCGTCTCGTTGTGGCCGTAGCTCTCGCCCGCCTCGACGATCACGCGCGCGAGCTCGCCCGCGGCTCCGGCCTCGAGACGAATGTTGAGGAACCCGGGGCCCGCAATCTCGACCTCGGCAACACCCTCAATGGCGCGGATGCCCGGCACGAGCTCGTCCGCGAACGCCCGCGGGGGCATCCCGACGCGCTTCGATTGCTTGAGAGCGATCGAGGTCGCCCAGTCGCCGTGGTCGCGGTTGCGCGGGCGTTCGAGCGCGATGTCAGCGACCGTGAGCTCGCTCGCGGCTGCCGCGTCGCGTCGCTCAACAACACTGACGACGACGGCGAGCAGGGCGGTGGCGAGCTGGTCGGGGTTCACAGACCCAAGCCTATCCGGGGCCGTCGGATGCTCGGCCGGGTCGTCACCCCAAAGAAACGAGTCCGTCGGGGTCAGTGTCGAGAGCTCGATCGGCCTCGGCGTGCACGAGCAAGCGGTGCAGCGTCAGCGACGAGCCATCGTTGGCGAGAAAGGCCGTGTCCGCGGCGTCACGGCCCGTTGCGATGCGCAGCATTCCCTCACGCGGGGCCATGTGCGTGGCATCGGCGACCACCCACTGCTCGTCGACGAGGGCCTCGACCACGGCGTGAAAGTCCATAGGCGCCAGCTGCGGTGCATAGACCGAGACGGCGCGCGCGGGCATGTCGGTGGCCCGCAGCACACCCGCGAGCAAGTGAGCGAAGTCGCGGCACACCCCCTGACCCGTGGCCAAGATCTCAGGCAGCCCATCGGTGGGGCTTGTCGACCCGATCGTGTAGGTGAGTCGGCCAGCGACCCAGTCGCGCGCGGCGACAAGGCGCTCGCGTTCGGGCAGGGCTGCGAGTTCGTCGATGATGTGGGCGTCGATGAGCGGGCCCGCCAACTCGTCCGACTGCACGTACCGGCTCGGACGGACGGCCAGAATGCGCTCCGTCACGTCGACCTCGCGCGGCGCACCGCGGCCCACGACCGTGGCCTCGTACCGCACCGTGAGCGGCCCCTCGGGCACCGCAGCACTGTGCCAGCGGGTGCCGCTGACGCCGACCGATTCGACGAGCTCGATGCGCTCGCCCGCCGTGTGCACGACGAGCTGTTCGTCGATGTGCAACCCCGGAGCGTGGGCAACCGCCACGGCCAACACGATGTTCGTCGCCTCGCCGAGCGACGCGTCGATCTCGCACCCGACGGTGCGAGTCATGCTCTGGTCGATGCTCACTCCCCCAGACTGGCACGGCCTCACACCTCGCGCGAGAACCGCTAGGCTAAACCCGCCTCCGTAGCTCAGGGGATAGAGCATCAGTTTCCGGTACTGAGGGTCGCAGGTTCGAATCCTGTCGGGGGCGCTGTGCCGATTGCTGCGCCGCCGCTCCTGCGGCGCAGCGTCCGCTACCGCGCGACGAGCGCGGTCGTCGCGCTCCGCGGTCTCGACTCACGTTCTTCGTGGCCGCTTCAGCGGGTTAGGGTCCGCATCCGCTCGATTCGAGGGCGATGGACCCGCCAGACTCACCGACGTAAGCTCGGGCTGTGGCCAAACGGGTGCGATCGCGTCCTCGTGACGGTCTCGTCCCCGCCTCCGTGTATTGGCTGTTGTTCCGCCTGTCGCCGCTGATCATGCTCATCGGAATGATCGCGGGCGGTTGGCTTCTGATTCGCTCGATCCTCGTGTGGGGTGTCAGCGGCCCCGACTATCCCTTCGAGATCGACATCCCTATCGCCGCGGTGGTTGTGACGGCGTGGGCGACCGCGGCCGCGATCTTGCTCATGCCCCCGAGCTCGGTTCTCGCCAAACAGGGTGGCGAGTTCCGGGGCCCAGCGCTCGTCTGGCCCCTTGGCCAACGATTTCGGGGATGGACCTTGCTGGCAGTACCCATCAGCGGTCTCCTCGCCGGCATGCTGCCTGCTGCGTTCGCCGCAACGCTCCAGGCCGGAGGACAATTGTGGATCGCCGTACCAGTGATGATCACTCTCGCGGCGTTCAGCGCAGCGTTCATCTGGACGGTCCTGAGGGGAGCGATTCTCGGCGTCGAGCTCACACCCACCCATTTGATTGCGCGCGGCTACTTCATCACGAAGACGTTCGCCCGCGATCAGATCGCTGACACCACCATCGTGTCGTTGACTCTCTGGCAGAGCTATCTCCTCGAGAAGATCACAAACCGGATTGTCGATTCGACTCTCGAACTGAGAATGCGCGATGGCTCAACACGCCGACTCCTCGCGTCCAACTCCTCTGAGGTGGACCTGCTTGTCGGCGCAGAGATCGTGCGGGACTGGCTGGAGGCGGAGGGATTGCCGGCTGCTCCCCAGTAAGCGCTGGGTTCGTCTTGAGGAGCCACTCAACATCGGGGGATCTCCACAAACTCCCGCTGCGCTATTCGGCGACGCCGCGGTTCTGGCGGCGCACCGGTTTGGGCGCACGGCCGCCGAGGAATGAGCGACGCGGGTCGACGACGAATCCCTGGCGCAGCGCCTCGCGGCCGATGAGCATGCGAAAGCCCATGCTGTCGCGATTGCTGAGCGTCATTTCTGCGGTTACCTCGCGGCCCATGAGGGTGATGTCCATGAGCACAACGATGCGTTCTTCCGCGTGACCCGACGAGCTACGAACCGTGCGGCGATCGTGCACGGGGCACTCGACTACGACGATGTCGGCGTCGGACCGCTGCCACGGGCGCAGCTTGAAGCGCACGTGTTCGATGCCCGCAGCATCCGGAGCCAGGGGCTCGATGTCGAAAGCGTGCACTGAGGAGGAACGAGCGCCGGTGTCGAGTTTCGCCTTGATCCAGGGCACACCAGCCGAGGGCAAGCCGACCCACTCGCGCCACCCCGCAATGGTGGTTGAATGGGCGCGCTCGGTCACACCACCATCTTCTCAGGGGCGCCCCATGAAAATTGCCATTCTCTCGCGTGCCCCGCACTCGTATTCGACCGGGCGCTTGCGCGCGGCCGCCGAACAACGCGGTCACCGAGTGAAAGTGCTCAACACCCTGCGGTTCGCCGTCGACCTCACCGGGCCCGAGCCCGACCTGAATTATCGAGGCAAGCCGCTCTCGACCTACGACGCCGTTCTGCCGCGCATCGGCAACTCCATCACCTACTTCGGCACGGCCGTCGTGCGCCAGTTCGAGCAGATGGACGTCTTCACGCCCAACACCGCGAACGGCATCAGCAACGCCCGTGACAAGCTGCGGGCCACGCAGATTCTGAGTCGCCACGGCATCGGGATGCCCGCGACGGCCTTCGTGCGAAACCGCGCCGACGTGCGCCCCGCCATTGAGCGCGTGGGCGGCGCCCCCGTCGTCATCAAGCTGCTCGAGGGCACGCAGGGTATTGGCGTCATCCTGGCTCCGCAGGCCAAGGTCGCCGAGGCCATCATCGAGACGTTGCACTCGACCAAACAAAACGTGCTGATTCAGCAGTTCATCGCCGAGAGCCGGGGCCGCGACATCCGTGCGCTCGTCGTGGGCGACCGGGTTGTCGCGGCGATGCGTCGCACGGCAGAAGGCGACGAGTTCCGCTCGAACGTGCACCGCGGCGGAACCGTCGAGGCCGTCACCCTCACCCCGGAGTACGAGCGAGCCGCCGTGCGATCGGCGCAAATCATGGGCCTGCGCGTCGCCGGTGTGGACATGCTCGAGGGCAACGAGGGTCCGCTCGTCATGGAGGTCAACTCGTCCCCCGGCCTCGAAGGCATCGAGCGCGCGACGAAGCTTGATGTCGCCGGGGCGATCATCGACTACATCTCGCACGAGGTCGCCTTCCCCGATATTGACGTGCGGCAGCGGCTCTCGGTCTCGACGGGCTACGGCGTGGCCGAGCTCGTCGTGCACGCGGGGGCCGAGATCGTCGGGGGCACGTTGGGCGAGTCGGGCATCCTCGACCGCGACATCACCGTGCTCACGCTCAATCGCGGAACGACCGTGATTCCCAACCCGCGGCGGTCTCAAGTGCTGCAAGCCGAAGACCGGCTACTGTGCTTCGGTCGCATGGAAGAGATGCGGTCGATGACGCCCAGTCGTCGCCGCCGCCGTGCCGCGGTGCGCAAGCTCCCGAAAGACGCCACGCCTAGCGACTGACCTCAGTCGAGCGGGGCGTCGGCCGCGTGTGACTCGAGAAAGCGATAGAGCTCTTGGTCGTCGACGCCCGGGAAGGTACCGCTGGGCAGCGGCGACAGGATGTGCGCGTGCAGTTTGGCGCTCGTCCAAACCTTGCCCTGCCAGCGGTGGGCGAGTTCGCCATCCGGGCGCTTACAGCACGCCGGGTCGGGGCACGTCGAGCGGTGACGGTTGACCGTGTCGCGGCCGCGAAACCACTTGGAGTCGGCGAACGGCACGCCCACGGTGATCGAGAATTCGTCGGTCGTGCCCGAACCGATCTGTGTTGACTCCCAGAACGTGCCTTCGGGGGTGTCGGTGTATTGGTAGTACTCGGTCGTGCGGTTGGTGCGGGCGAACGCGGCGCGCGCACTCCACTTTCGACAGACCAGTTGGCCTTCGGTTGAGCCCGTGACGTCGACGGGTAGCCGCAGGCCGTCGTTCTCGTATGCCTTGTAGATGGCGCCGTCGCCCCCCACGCGCGTGAAGTGCACCGTGAGGTCGAGGTGGCTCGTGGCGAGGTTGGTAAACCGCAGGGCGGCTGCTTCGTGCGTGACGCCGAAGGCATCGCGAAAGTCTTCGACCGCGATGTTGCGGTCGTTCTTGGCCTGGGTGAGAAAGGCCACCGACTGTTCGCGCGGCATCAGACACGCGGCCGCGAAATAGTTGATCTCCAGCCGCTGCCGCAAAAACTCGGCGTAGCTCGTGGGCACTTCGTGACCGAGTAACCGGTGGGCAATGGCTTGCAGCGCCATCGAGCGCAAGCCGTGCCCGCCGGGAATCGACGCGGGCGGCAAGTAAATGCGACCGTTGTCGAGGTCGGTGACCGAGCGGGCCGAGTGGGGCAAGTCGCCGACGTAGACGAGCTCAAAGCCGAGCTTCTCGGCCATGAGCCCCACCTCGCGGTGGGTGAGCGCGCCGCTGACGTGCCCCGACTCGGCGACGACCTGTTGCGCGAGTTCTTCGATCTCGGGCAGGTAGTTGTCGACCGTGCGCATGTGCAGGCGCTGGGCGGTGTTGGCGCGGCGGGCTTCTTCGGGGGTTGCGATGGCTTGCCGCTCGCGTTCCACGAGTGCACGATGCAGCCCCACGATCGATTCGAGTACGTCGTCGGGCATTGATCGCCCGGGGCGCACGGTCGGGAGGCCGAGGCCGGCGTAGTGCGGGCTCCGCTGAGCCCGCTCCAGTTCGATCTCGAGGGCGGCGCGCGGCGAGGGAGGCGCCGTGTCAAGCAAGTCGCCGAGCGTTGCCCCGAGTTCAGAAGCGATCGCAGTGAGCAGTGTCACGCGCGGTTCGCGGCGGCCGTTTTCGATGAGCGACAGCTGACTGCCGGCCACCCCCACGCGATCGCCGAGCTGGTCAAGGGTGAGCCCCGCGGCCGTTCGGTAGTGACGGATGCGCTGGCCCAGAGTCGCGAGATCGCTCATGGCGTGACAATAACGTAAAAAACGCACTTCTTTACAGCCGATTTGCGCGAAACACACGATTGCTGCACACCACCATGGGGATATCACCGCTTTTCCCCGAGGGAGACCCACCATGACACTGCTCGAGCGCCCCGCCGTCGCTGCCCGCGTCACCCGCGTCGCCTCCCCCGCCGCTCTCGTCGAGCGCCCGGCCGACGTGGCCCGCTGGGTCGCCGCGCAGGCAGAACTGCTCGAGCCCCGCGACATCCACTGGGTCGACGGCTCCACGCGCGAGCGTCACGAGCTGCTGCAGCTTCTCGTGGCCAACGGCACGGTCGAGCAGTTGAACCCCGACCTGCGCCCCTACTCGTTTCTTGCCCGCTCGGCCGAAGGTGACGTGGCCCGGCTTGAGAGCCGCACGTTCATTTGCACCGAGAACGAAGCCGACGCGGGCCCGACGAACAATTGGCGTGAGCCCGCGGCCATGCGCGCCGAGCTCACCGAGGTCTTTCGCGGAAGCATGCGCGGACGCACGATGTACGTCGTCCCCTTCGCGATGGGCCCCATCGGGTCACCCATGGCGCGCTTCGGTGTGCAACTCACCGATTCGCCCTACGTCGTGGTGAGCGTCGGCACGATGACGCGCATGGGTAGCCCGGCGCTCGACGCGATCGCGGGCGGAGCATCCTGGGTCCCCGCGGTTCACAGTGTCGGTGCGCCGCTGGCCCCGGGTCAGGCCGATGTCGGGTGGCCGTGCAATGACACGAAGTACATCGTGCAGTTTCCCGAGACGCGCGAGATCTGGTCGTTTGGCTCGGCATACGGCGGCAACGCGATCTTGGCCAAGAAGGCCTACGCGCTTCGCATCGCCTCGGTCATGGCACGCGACGAAGGATGGCTCGCCGAGCACATGCTCCTCGTGAAAGTGACGCCGCCGTCAGGCAAGTCGTACCACTTCGCCGCAGCGTTTCCGAGTGCGTGCGGCAAGACCAATATGGCGATGATGACCCCAAGCCTTCCGGGCTGGAAGGTCGAGACGATCGGCGACGACATCGCGTGGCTCTGGATCGGGGCAGACGGCCGCCTTCGCGCCATCAACCCTGAGGCAGGCTTCTTCGGCGTTGCTCCCGGCACGGGCATGCGAACCAACCCCACGGCGATCGACTCGCTCTGGGGCAACACGATCTTCACCAACGTCGCCCGCACGGACGACGGCGACGTGTGGTGGGAGGGGATGACCGACGAGAAGCCTGCGCGCCTGACCGACTGGCGCGGCGAGCCGTGGACTCCCGCAAGTGGTCGAACCGCCGCCCACCCCAACTCACGGTTTACCGTGTCAGCCCGGCAATGCCCCGCAATCGCGGAGGACTGGGACGACCCGGAAGGCGTCGTCATCGACGCCATCATCTTCGGCGGCCGCCGAGCCAGCAACGTGCCCTTGGTGGTAGAGGCGCGCGACTGGCATCACGGTGTCTTTATGGGCGCCACGATCGCTTCTGAGCAGACGGCGGCCGCCGAAGGCACTGTCGGCGAGTTGCGCCGCGACCCGTTCGCGATGCTGCCGTTCGCCGGGTACAACATGGCCGACTACTTTGCGCACTGGCTCGACTTCGGTCGCCGACTGCGCCGGTCAGCCCGTGTGCCGCGCGTCTTCCAGGTCAACTGGTTCCGAAAGGGCGCCGACGGATCATTCTTGTGGCCGGGATTCGGCGAGAACGCACGCGTGCTCGAGTGGATGGTGGGGCGGCTCGAAGGTCACCTCGGGGCGACCGAGTCACCGATCGGTTCCCTGCCGTGCGAGGGCGCACTCAACGTCGACGGGCTCGAGCTTGATGAGGCCTCGCTGAGCGAGCTTTTCCGCGTCGATCCTGCGGCCTTCGAGGTCGAGACTCACGACATCGAGGAGTTCTTCGCGACGTTTGGCGACCGCATGCCGCCAGAACTGAGCCGACAGCTGGCGTTGTTGCGCGATCGCCTCGCGGCGGCACAGCGCTAACGGACAACTCGCTCGGCGCGCGCTCACCGCTGGCCCCCCACGAGGTGGACGCGCGCCGAGTGCCTAACGGCGGTTGAGCATCAACACGAGGCCGGCGAGTGCGTACGCGAGGGCAAGCAAGGTAGCCAGAATGTTGCCGCCGATCGCGAGCCACCCCGCGGTCGAGAACAGCCACACGATCGAGATCACGACGGGCACCGCGAAGAACCAGCGAGCCGCACCCCGAGCAACGCCCTTTTGGTAGGTCACGACGGCACCGATGATGCCGCCCACCACGATGAGCACGGTCGCGACAGTCGCGGTGCCGGCCGGAAGCGTTGTGCCGAACGACGACAG
>JBJOPU010000046.1:0-8288 GCA_046050505.1 Actinomycetota bacterium | reverse complement strand
GCTGGAGAAGTCACCCCTCCAGGGTATTCGCTGCGCCTGGTCGCGCGCCCTGCGCGGGCCGATGTTCGCTGCGCGCTGATCTCGACGCGCTTGCTCTGCCCGACCCGCGCTCGCCCCGCGTTCGCCCCGCGTTCGCCCAGCGCTCGCCCAGCGCTCGCCCCGCGCCGCACGCAGCCCATGCGCTCGCGCGCCGTCGGCCCTGCCGGAGTCGCTCCAGTCGCTTCCGAAAGCGCGGAAGTTCGCGAGGCTTGCTCGTCACGTTCCGTGCTTTCGGAAGCGCGTCGACGCCAACACCGCCGTGGGCGCGGGCCGCGACGGAGACGCGAGCGATTACGCCGGGTCAGGACTCGCGAGCGCCTTCAACGGAATCGGAAGATGACGAATCGGGTTCGCGAAGTTCCGATTCCGTTGAAGTGAGCCGAACGAGGTGCCTCAGCTGGCGAGCAGAGCGGGATGGGTGCGGGTTGACGATGCGAACGATCAGTCGCCGAGCTCGACCTGGTACACCGGAATGAGCACGATCGTCACATTCTCGGTCGCGACTCCGCGGTCGGCGAGAGCCGCCTCGAGTGCGGCAGTATCCGGCATGGGCAAGGGGCCCTCGACGGTGACCGTGAGTTCGAGGCTTGAGTAGTCGATGCTCTCGAGGGTCCAACCCGTGTCGACCAGCCACGCGTCGACCTCGCTGTGCACGGCCGACTCGATGATCGACTTCGCACCGATCTGGAAGCTCGTGACCGAAAGCGGCAGGCCGATGATGACGAGCATGACGGCCAGCAGAATGGCGGGCTTGCGCAAGCTCGCACGGTGGGTGCCTTCGGCGACGCCGACGGCCGACAACTTGTTGACGCCGTAGAACGACATCACGACGATGCCCGTGGCGATGATCGCCACGACGTTCGTGACGAACAACAGCATCGCGCCGGCGGCCTCGCCGAACGCTCCCGACTCGAGCGTGAGACCCACGACCGTCAGCGGGGGCACGAGCGAGATCGCGATCGCGACGCCCGGCAGAGTGTCAGAGATGTCTCGACGCACGAGGGCGACCGACCCGACAACGCCGGTGCCGAGTGCGGCAAGCAGATCGATGAGGCGCGGGCTCACGCGCCCCGCTACTTGCGAGTTCGTCGCCGCGACCACGTCGCCCGCAACGACGAGCCCAATGACAAAGCCGATGGCAATCGCGACTCCCGCGCCCGCCACGACGAGCAACAGCGAGCGCATGAGGTTCGCACGATCGCCCAGCACTGTTGCCAGCATGGTCCCCTGAATCGGCCCGAGCAGAGGGGCCACGATCATCGCGCCAATGACGGCGGCCGTCGAGTCGGCCACGACGCCGGCTGAAGCGATGATCGACGACAGCACCAAGAGCATCCAGAACCGCGAATAGCGCGCCCGGGCTTCGGGGCCGTCGAAAAAGACCGACTCCCGCATTTGCAGCGGCGTAGAGAATCTCGACTCCATGGGCAGAATCTAGCCCCTGCGGGGCTCGGCGCCCATCCCTATAGTGAGAGCATGATCCGCCACATCGTGCTCTTCCGCTTGGCTGCCACCGACGAGGTGCAGCGCCGCGACGACGCCCACGGCATTGCCGAGCGGTTGCAGGCGCTCGAGACGCAGATTCCGGGCATCGTGAGCATCCGCGTCCATCGTGACCTCGGGCTCGTCGACGGCCACTGGGATGTCGCTCTCGTGTCAGAGCACGACGACAACGCGGCCCTCGAGGCCTACCAAGTGCACCCCGCGCACAAAGAGGTTGCCGCCTACATCGGCACGGTCATCACCGACCGCGCCGTCGTCGACTACTCGGTCTGACGCATGGCCACGCCGGCCGGCGATCGCGAAGCAGCCGCTGCGCCCGAAGCCGCAGTGCCCGATGCAGACGTCGAGGTCGTGACGCCTCGCATGCCCCTGTGGATGCTCGCACGACCCGGCGAGCACCTCACCGTTGACCGGCTGCGGTTGCGGCTCGCGGCCTACGTGTACGGAAACATCCTGGTTCTCGCCGCCATCGTGCTCGCTACGGGTAAGTCGATCGTCGGCGGCGAAGCGGCGCTGTTCGTCGCCGTGACAGCGCTCACCACCTATGTCGCGCACATCATCGCCCACACGGTCGGGCAACAACTGGGGCGCGAACGCGGCGGCCATCGCGCCCACATGAACGACGAAATGCGCGACGCATTACCGATTCTCATCTCAGGCCTCGTGCCCGCGATCATCTTGCTCGCGGCGACGCTCGACGTTGTCCCGACGCAACTCGCTCAGCTTGCGGCGGCGCTGTGGGTCGTCGCGCGCATCGCGCTCATCGGGTTTCTCGTCGAGCGCCTGAGCGGGCGGAGCCCCACCTGGCGCACGTTCAGTGGTGGGCTCGTGCTCGCCCTGCTGAGCGCGATCATCGTCGTGCTCAAGGTGTTGTTCGCGCACTGAGAGTTCACCGCGAGCGCGCGGCCGGGCCTCGGGCGCTCAGCGCTGCGCGATCGCGGCGACCGTGGCGCCCGGCAGGGCCGCGAGGTACTCGCCCGTGACGAGCAGCTTGGCGCCGCGGAGTCCCGCACCCACGATGAGGGGCCCGCTAGCCGCCACGGCCTCGTCGACGAGAATCGGCCAGTCACTCGGCAGGCCCAGAGGGGTCACGCCGCCGTACTGCATTCCGGTGGCCTCGATCACGGCGTCGAGGGGCGCGAACGATGCGCGGCGTGCGTCGAGCATCCGTCGCACCGCCCCATTCACATCGATGCGGTCGCTGCCCAGAATCATGCACCCGACGAGCGTGCGGGTTTCGCCGCGCTTCGCCTCGACGACGACGCAGTTGGCGCCCTGCGAGGGGTCGACCTCGTAGTGCGCGCAGAACGCGGCGGTGTCGGCGAGCTCGGCGTCGATCTCTCCGACGAGCACACGGTCATCGGGATGCGCCGCCAGAAACGCCCGCACGGGCTCGGCGAGCAACTCGGGGTGCTCCGCCGCGGGCGCGAGAGCGAGAGTGCTAAACGTCGTCATGGCACCAGTCTCGCCGATTGAGCGTGTGCTCGCGGCGCAGCGAATGCGCGCCGCAGCAGCGGCGGCGCGCTATGAACTCACACGCCGAGCGCGGTCAATCCGCCATAGACGGCGTAGGCCGGCCAGACGATGGCTTGCAGCAGGCCCACGATGACGTCCCAAAAACCGCCGTCGCTCTTGCCGATGAAGTAGATCGCCGCGCCGATGTACGCGAGCAAACCCGCAAAACCCCACGTCGCACCCTGTTGAACTGCCTTGCCTGCCATGACGTCCTCCCGTTGTGTCGTGCCCAGGCTAGGGGGTCGAAGCGTCGCGACGCACGGGGGTTAACCCCCGATGTAGTCGGCGAGGTGCTGGCCCGTGAGCGTCGAGCGCGCGGCCACGAGCTCGGCCGGCGTGCCCTCGAACACGAGGCGCCCACCGTCGTGGCCGGCGCCGGGGCCGAGGTCGATGATGTGGTCGGCGTGCGCCATGACGGCCTGGTGGTGCTCGATAACGATGACCGACTTGCCGCTGTCGACGAGGCGGTCGAGCAGCCCGAGCAGGTTCTCGACGTCGGCGAGGTGCAGACCGGTTGTGGGCTCATCGAGCACATAGATCGAACCCTTGTCGGCCATCTGGGTCGCGAGCTTAAGGCGCTGGCGCTCGCCGCCCGACAGGGTTGAGAGCGGCTGGCCGAGCCTGATGTAGCCCAGGCCGACATCAACGAGACGATCGAGAATCGCGTGCGCGGCCGGCAACTTCGCCTCGCCCGCAGCAAAGAACTGCTCGGCCTCAGCGACGGGCATCGTGAGCACCTCGCTGATGTTCTTGCCGCCCAGCCGGTACTCCAGCACCGCGGCCTGAAAGCGCCGACCTTCGCACTCTTCGCAGACGGTCGAGACCGTGGCCATCGGGCCGAGGTCGGTGAAGATCAGGCCGTTGCCGTTGCACGTGGGGCACGCGCCCTCAGAGTTCGCGCTGAAGAGCGCGGGCTTGACGCCGTTCGCTTTGGCGAAGGCCGTGCGAATCGGGTCGAGCAGGCCCGTGTAGGTGGCGGGGTTGCTTCGGCGTGATCCGCGGATGGCGCCCTGGTCGATGGCCACGACTCCGTCGCGCGGTGCGCCGTTGTGGTGAACAAGAGAACCGTGGATGAGCGAGCTCTTGCCCGAGCCCGCCACGCCCGTGACGACTACGAGCACCCCGAGCGGAACATCCACGTCGACGTCTCGAAGGTTGTGCGACGAGGCGCCACGAACTTCGAGAATGCCCGTGGATGCCCGCACCTCACTCTTGAGCCGTGCGCGGTCGTCGAGGTGCCGACCCGTGAGGGTTCCACTGGCGCGCAGCCCTTCGATGGTGCCTTCGAACACGATCTCACCGCCGGCGGTTCCCGCGCCCGGGCCAAGGTCGACGACATGATCGGCGATGGCAATGGCTTCGGGCTTGTGTTCGACGACGAGCACGGTGTTGCCCTTGTCGCGCAATTGCAGAAGCAACTCGTTCATGCGCTGAATGTCGTGCGGGTGCAGGCCCACGGTCGGTTCGTCGAAGACGTAGGTGACGTCGGTGAGCGACGAGCCCAGGTGGCGGATCATCTTGGTCCGCTGCGCTTCGCCGCCCGAGAGGGTACCCGATGGCCGGTCGAGCGAGAGGTATCCGAGGCCGATCGTGACGAATGAGTCGAGCAAGCGCCGGAGGTTGGCGAGCAGCGGCGCGACCGAGGGCTCGGTGAGTTCGGCGGCCCACGCGGCGAGGTCGCTGATCTGCATCGCGCACGCGTCGGCAATGCTGATGCCCGCGATCTTCGACGACCGCGCGCCCGCGTTGAGTCGCGTGCCCTCGCACTCGGGACACAGCGTGAAGGTGACGGCGCGCTCGACGAAGGCGCGAATGTGGGGCTGCAGCGCATCCACGTCTTTCGACAGCATCGACTTCTGAATCTTGGGCACGAGGCCCTCGTAGGTCATGTTGATGTTGTCGATTTTGACCTTGACCGGGTCTTTGTAGAGAAAGTCGTTGCGCTCGGCCTCGGTGAAGTCGCGAATCGGCTTCGCCGGGTCAAAGAACCCCGAGGCGGTGAAGATGCGCACCATCCAACCGTCGACCGTGTAACCCGGAATCGTAAGCGCCCCATCGAGCAACGACTTCGAGTCGTCGAACAGTTGCGTGAGGTCGATGTCATTGACGCGCCCCATGCCCTCGCACCGCGGACACATGCCGCCGAGGTATGTCTCGTTCTCGACGATCGTTGTCGAGCCTGTGCTCGTCGTGCGCGTGCCGCTCGTCTGGCTCGACGGAATGTTGAACGAAAACGCGTTGGGCGAGCCGATGTAGGGCTGGCCCAGCCGCGAGAACAGAATGCGCAGCATCGCGTTGGCATCGGTCGCCGTGCCCACGGTCGACCGCGAGTTGGCTCCCATGCGCTCTTGGTCGACAATGATCGCCGTCGTCAGGCCGTCGAGGCTGTCGACGTCGGGCCGAGCGAGGCTCGGCATGAAGCCCTGCACGAACGAGCTATAGGTCTCGTTGATCATGCGCTGCGACTCGGCCGCGATCGTGCCGAATACGAGGCTCGACTTGCCCGACCCGCTCACGCCCGTAAAGACCGTCAGCCGCCGCTTGGGCAGGTCAACACTCACGTTCTTGAGGTTGTTCTCGCGCGCGCCCTCGACGCGGATGATGTCGTGGCGGTCGGCGGGGTGCTCGTTGGTCATGGGCTCAGTCTGCCGCGCGCGGGCGACGGTCGCGAACCGCCCGCGCGCGACAGTCGCGACGCGCGCGCAGGCTCATGCGGCACAATCAGCCTCATGGCTTCCGCCCACGCCCCCGAGGTCGACGCCGTCGTCGTGGGCTCGGGGCCGAACGGACTCGTCGCCGCCGTGACGCTCGCCGAGGCAGGCCTGCGGGTGCTCGTGCTCGAAGCGGCCGAGCAACCCGGCGGCGGCTTGCGCAGCGAGCAACTGACGTTGCCCGGGTTCGTGCACGACCTCGGCGCGACGGTGCATGCGCTTGGGCTCGCCTCGCCGGCGATGCGGGCGCTCGACCTGCAGCGGGCTGGGCTTGAGCTCGTGCATCCACCCACTCCCCTGGGCCACGCGATCGACGCGAACCGGTCAGCGATTCTGCACCGCTCGATCGACGACACCGCCGCGGGGCTCGGCCGCGACGGGCGCGCATGGCGACGGATGCTCGCGCACCTCTCCACGAATTGGCCGGGTCTCGCCGCCTCAGTGCTCGACCCGACGCAACTGCCGCCGCACGCTCCGCGCGAGTTGTTCGCGTTTGGCGTGCGGGGGCTGTGGCCCGCGACGCTCGCGGGGCGAACGGCGTTTCGCGACGAACCGGCCCGAGCTCTTTTCGCGGGGCTCGCGGCGCACGCGGCTGTTCCGCTCGGGCAGCCGCTCACGACGGGCATCGGCCTCATGCTCGGCGGCCTCGCGCACGGAGTCGGCTGGCCCGTCGCCCGCGGCGGCTCACAGTCGGTCGCCGACGCGCTCGTCGGGCGCTTGACCTCGCTCGGCGGCGAGCTGCGCACGGGTCACCGCGTCACGTCGCTTGCCGAACTGCCGAGCGCGCGCATCGTCATGCTCGACCTCACGCCGCGCCAAGTGCGCGCGATTGCGGGCGACCGGTTGCCCGCGCGCTTTGCACGCCGACTCGACCGCTGGCGCTACGGCGCCGGAGTCTTCAAGGTTGACTGGGCCCTCGACGGCCCCGTGCCGTGGGCCGACCCCGCGCTCGCGGGCGCCGGAACCGTCCACATCGGCACGTCCGAACAGGTCGCCCGCACCGAACTCGAGGCCGCGCGCGGCCGACACGTCGACGACCCGTGGGTGCTCGCCGTGCAGGCAACCGTCGCCGACCCCACCCGCGCCCCCGCGGGCAAACACACGCTGTGGGCCTACTGCCGCGTTCCGAACGGATCAACGGTGGATGCCCTGTCCGCCATCGAGGCGCAACTCGAGCGCGTCGCCCCCGGCTTTCGCGAGCGCGTGCTCGGCCGGTATGCGTCGAGCCCCGCAACCCTCGAAGCCTGGAACGCCAATCTTGTGGGCGGTGACATCGGCGGCGGCGCCACCGACTGGCGGCAACTCGCTGCGCGCCCATCGCTCTCGCTCACGCCGTGGGCCACGCCCGTGCCGGGGTTGTTTCTCTGCTCATCGTCGACGCTCCCCGGCGGCGGTGTGCACGGCATGGGTGGGTTGAACGCGGCGCGGGCCGCGCTCGCACGGCTCGGCTAAGCGCGCAACGCTAGGCACCCAGCGCCGGCGCCCCGGGCGGAATGTGCGTGAGCCCGAGACTTGCGTGGCCGTAGACCGACTGCACTTCGGCGATCACAACGCGATACTCGGCAATCCAGTTGTCGGCGAGCCCTTTGGCGATGCCGTGCGTGTCCATGGCGATGAGCTCGCGCAGGGCATCCGCGGTCTCCCAGTAGTAGACCTCGCTGTGCAGCCCGGTCTTGTCGTCATGCCAGGCCTCTTCGCCCATGAACCCGGGAATCGCTCGGGCCCGCTCGGCGATCTCGTCGTTGAGTTCGTGAAACCGCTCGTCGAGCTCGCGCAGGGCGAAGATGAAAGTGGCACTAACGGTCATGAGCACCATCATGCACCCACAGTGCACTATCGTGCACTCATGGAGATCGAGACGGATGCCCTCGCGCGCGTCATCGGAGCGCGCGTGCGGCACGAGCGCTCGGCGCGCGGGTGGACTCTCGACCAGCTTGCTGCCGCCGCTGGAGTCAGCCGCCGCATGGTCGTCAACGTTGAGCAGGGTGGCGTCAACCCAAGCATCGGCACCCTGCTCAGGCTGAGCGACGCGCTCGGTGTCGGCCTGCCCGCGCTCGTCGAACCACCCTCTCAACCCGTCGAGCGCGTGACGCGCGCCGGCACCGCTGCCGTGCTGTGGCGCGGCGAACACGGGGGCTCGGGTGCGCTCGTCGCGGCGAGCGCGACCCCCGAGGTGTTCGAGCTCTGGCACTGGACCATGCACCCGGGTGAGCGCCACGCGAGCGAGGCACATCCCCCCGGCACGCGCGAGCTGCTGCACGTGCTCGAGGGCGCCATGCGCATCGAGATCGACGACCGCGTGCACGAGCTCGGCACCGGCGACGCCCTCACCTTCCGCGGCGATGCGCCGCACAGCTATGCCTGCGCGGGCGAATCCACCGCGCGATTCTCCCTCACGGTGCTCGAACAGGGTGCGGGTACGACGGCCTCCCGAGGAGCATCCGATGACTAACCCCACTCGACCCGCTCCCCCGGCCTGGTCACTCGCCGTCGTGGCAATGTTGCTCATCCAGTTGTCGA
>JBJOPU010000045.1:0-8347 GCA_046050505.1 Actinomycetota bacterium | reverse complement strand
TCGTCGCGATCATCGGGGTCGTCTTCGTTGGGGTGCTGGTCGACTCGAACCGTGCCGCCGACGTGATGTCGTACGGCCTCGGCGCGGGTGCTCTCGTTGCCGGGCTCGCGCTTTTCGCCTTTGCAACGCGGAAAGACCGCGGTGCCACGCCCCTGAAACGCAGACCGGGTGGCTCGAGCTCCGAGGGAGACGCCCAGCCCTCGTGAGCGCGACGGAGTAAGTCGTACGCCCCCTAACGATCTCGCGCTAGACTCGCCCGCACATCCCCCAACGACGAGGAGTGCGGAGTGAGCCACAAGCGTGCCGTCACCCTGGCCGAGCTGCTACCGCAGTCGATCCAGGGCATCCAGGGCCTGAAAGACACCTACGGCGAGTGGGATGTTCACGAGAGCCAACACGTCGACCCCGACCACGTGCAGGCCGTACTCGGTGAGTTGGTCGAACGCCTCGACGACAACTTTCCGTACTTTCACCCGCAGTACGCGGGGCAAATGCTCAAGCCACCGCATCCCGTTGCTGTCGCTGCGTACCTCGCGACGATGCAACTCAATCCCAACAACCACTCGATCGACGCGAGTGCTGCGACGACGCGCATGGAGCACGAGGTGCTCGACCAGCTCGCGGCCATGTTCGGGTACCCGGCCGACTACATGGGCCACCTGACGTGGAGCGGCACGACCGCCAACCTCGAAGCGCTGTGGGTCAGCCGAGAGATCGCGCCCGGTAAGGCGATCGCCCATTCGGCGGATGCTCACTACACGCACACCCGCATGGGCGAGGTGCTCGGCATCGACACCGTGGGTATTCCGACCGAAGCTGACGGCCGCATGAGCCTCGACGCTCTCGAGCGGGAGCTCGCGACCGGTCGCATCGGCGTGGTCGTCGCGACCCTCGGCACGACGGGGCTCGGCGCGGTCGACCCGCTCGCCGACATCATCCCGCTCGCCCGCCAGCATGGTGCTCGCGTGCACGTCGATACCGCCTACGGCGGCTTTTTCACGATCATCGCCGACGAGCTCGACCCCGAGACCGCGCGGCACTTTCGGGCGATTGCGCAGGCCGACTCGGTCGTCGTCGACCCGCACAAGCACGGCCTGCAGCCCTACGGCTGTGGAGCGGTGCTGTTCAACGACCAGTCGATTCTGCGGTTCTACCACCACGAGTCGCCCTATACCTACTTCGCGAGCACCGAGCGGCACTTCGGCGAGATTCAGCTCGAGTGCTCGCGCGCCGGCGCGAGTGCGGCGGCGCTGTGGGCCACGCTCAAGGTGTTCCCCCTCACGATGCAGGGCCTCGGCGCCATCGTGCTGCCCGGCTACCGGGCCGCGCAGACGTGGCACGGGCTCATTGCCGAGTCGGACATCCTGCAGCCCTATCAACGCCCCGAGCTCGACATCATCACGTACCTGCCCCGCGTGACCTCGATGTCAGAGCTTGATCGTGTGAGTCACGCGATCTTCGAGATGGCCGCCGACACCACCCGACCGCAGCAGACCCACCTCGCCACCTACGTCGTCACGCCCGGCCAATTGACCGCGCGGGGAATCGACCTCGAGGCTGACGTCGATCGCGCGCGCATCATGCGCAGCGTGCTCATGAAGCCCGAGCACGAACCGCTCATTCCCGAGATGCACCACCATGTGTCGATGTGGTCACGGCGGGCCTACGAGGCGACGCACTAGCGGGTGGGTCGGCGCTAGCCCGCTGAGGCGGGGAGCACCCGTGAGCGCACGGTGTTCGCGGCAATCGGCGTGGTGATGATGAGAGGCATACTGCCGGTTGCGGTCGCCACGGCCGTGGGCGGCTCGGGCGTCAGGAGTGATCCCTCGGCAGAGTCTCCCGTGGGCCCCCACACTTGTGGCGGCGGGGCAGACGCGTATGCGGGCTCACTGACCGTCGCTTCCGCTTCGGGCTCGGCCTGCCACCGCTCGAGGTCGCCCCTGAAGAGCTTTTTCGCCCGCCGTGGTTTCTTGCTCCACTCGATCAGTCGATCGCGATAGCCCGCGAGCGTCTGCTGCGCCTGAAACTGAAACCCGGCAGAGTCGCGTTTGATGGCGGTCAGTTCGTGGGCGGCCCACGTTGCGGCCTGGGCCGCTCCCGCGAGTGGCAAGAGGCGGATGCGCGTCTCCGCCTCGGCGATGAGGTGGTCGAGCTGCGCGCGGTCGATCTCGCTCAGGGTGTTCCACGTGGCGGCGCGTCGGCCGGCGAGCAAGAAGCCTCCGATTGCGGCGACGTGAGCATCCTGCTGATGAAGCGTGATGAGACGCTTGGTTGACCCGCGACCAATAAGCGCCGCCACGACCCCCGCGACGATGATGGAGAGAGCGGGGATGACGGCGCCAGAGAGAATGCGCCATCCCTCGTCTGAGGCGAGCCATTGCAGAATGCTGTTGCCCGGTTCCATGTCGTGCACACTACCCCCGAATGGGGGACACGCCAACCTAGCGCGAGGATTCGTCGGGCTCGCGCACCGTCACGATCGGCCCGGTGCCGAGGGCCAGGTCGGCATCGACGACTTTTCCGACGCGGGCCGTTTGGGCGAGGATGATCCCCGCAAGCACGACCATGGCCCCGACAATCTGCACGAGTTCGAGGGTTTCGCCGAGCCACAACCACGCGACCGCGAACGCGAAAATCACTTCGCTCGAGGCCACGATTCCCGCCGCCGTGGCAGGCAAGTGGCGAAGAGCGGCGAGGCTCAGCAAGAACGGTGCGAACGAACCGAGCACGACGTTCCAGGCGAGCGGTATGGCCATAGGCACCTCGAGCGTGCCGGCGGCGCCACCGATGTCAACGGGCGTTGCCAAGATGCCCGGCGAGAGCTCCCACCATCCGCTGACGAAGCTCCAGAACACGGCGGCGATGCTCATCGTCCAGAACGACACCGCGAGGGGAGAGGTGCGTGCGACCTGTCTCTCGCCGACGAGAAAGTAGACGGCGAGACACACCGCGGCGGCGAGGGCGAGAGCGACCCCCACAGCATCAAGCGTGCTCGCCCACACCTGGGCCACGACCGCGAGCCCCACGAGCACGAACACGATGGCGACCCAGAGCCGTGCCTTCACGGGCTCGCGAAAGATGAAGTAGGCCACCAGAGCCACCATGAGCACGGCCGTGTACTCGAGCAATAGCGCGATGCCCACGGGCAATATCTGTACAGCCGCGGCATAGGTGGCCTGCAAAAGGGCCACACCCACGACGCCCAGCAGCAGCATGATCGGCCATTGACGTCGCGGCAACACGAACGCCCGCCGGTCGAGCACGAGCAAGACAAGACCGGCGATGATCGCGGTGCCCACGAGGCGAAACTCGGTGACCTGGGCGGGGCTGAGTCCTGCCTCCATCGTCACCTTCGTGACGCTGCCGTTCGCTCCGAAAAGCACAGCGGCGAGAAGCGCGTAGAGATATCCCACGAGCGTCGAGTTAGCGCGCGCTGCCAGTGCCGTGCACGGCGTGCGGCTCAATCGCCGCAAGTTCGTCGGCCGTGAGCGGCGCGGCATCGAGAGCATCAAGGCTGTTGTCGAGCTGACGCACACTGCTCGCACCGATGAGGGCACTCGTCACCTGCGGGTGTCGCAGCACCCACAACAAGGCCATTTGCGCGAGCGACTGGCCGCGGGCTTCAGCGATGGCGTTGAGCGCGCGCGCCCGCTCGAGGTAGGTCTCATCGATCGTGTCACTCGTGATCCACCGACCCTCGGCGGCTCGCGAATCGGCAGGAATCCCATCGAGGTACCGACCCGTGAGCAAGCCCTGAGCAAGGGGAGAGAAGACGATGCTGCCGAGGTCGAGCTCGGCGAGGGCATCCAACAGTCCGTCTTCCATACGGCGGTCGAACATGTTGTATCGCGGTTGGTGAATGACGAGGGGGATGCCCATCTCGCCCAGCACGCGGTGGGCCTCGCGCGTCTGCTGCGCGTCGTAATTCGAGATGCCGGCGTAGAGCGCCTTGCCACTCGTGACCGCGGTCGCGAGCGCGCCCATGGTTTCTTCGAGGGGAGTGTCGGGGTCAGGACGGTGGTGGTAGAACACGTCGACGTAGTGAACGCCCATGCGCGTCAAGCTCGCGTCGAGTGAACTCAACACGTACTTGCGCGAACCCCACTCGCCGTACGGCCCCGGCCACATGTAGTAGCCCGCCTTGGTCGAGATGATGAGCTCGTCGCGATACCGCGCAAAGTCCTGACTCAGGATGCGCCCGAAGTTCTCTTCGGCGCTTCCCGCGGGCGGGCCGTAGTTGTTCGCCAGGTCGAAGTGGGTCACACCGCGGTCGAACGCGCGACGCAGGATGGCCCGCTGGGTTTCGAGCGGGCGGTCGTCGCCGAAGTTGTTCCAGAGGCCGAGTGAGATGCGGGGCAGCTTGAGGCCGCTACGACCGACACGCGCGTAGTCGATGAGCTCATAGCGGTTCGAGGCGGCGAGGTACGCGTCATTGGTGTCAGCCATACGACCAGAGTACGGGTCGCCAGCCGCGGTTCCCTCGCCGCCTCAGTGCTCACTCGGTGGCGCTCACTCGGTGGTGCTCACTCGGTGGCGCTTACGCGTTGGCGGTTGCCGCGGGGGCGGTGTTCGTCACGCGCACGCCCTTGGCGATGAGCCACACGCCGAGCGAAAACTCCCACAGTGCGATCGGGAGGGCCGCGATCGTGCCGACCGGCCCGGTTTGCTCCCACAAGCCCAGCACGACGCCATACGACGACAACAGCAGCATCGGGGCGCCGATGAGCCCGATGATCGGGATCACGCGGGGAACGAGGCGGCCGCGCAGCATGATCGTGCCGAGCAAGAAGGCGTTGATGGACGACATGAACGCGGGGCCGAGCAAGAAGCTCACGTCGTGCAGTTCTCCGAGCACGGGGGCGGCCGATGAGGTCGGGCCCAGTTCGATGAGCGCGAGCACGGCGACGACGCCCGTAAGAATGACCCCCGCCTCCATGGTGCGCGAGACGACGAAGCCGACGGCGAGGGTCTCACTCACCCGACGGGCGATCGGCAGAATCGCGATGGCGGTGCCGACGCACGTGAAGGCGAGCGTGATCTCGAGTACGAGGCCCCACGAAGCGAGCGACTGTGCGGACTCGCCCTCGAGCAGCGGTGTCTTGAGACCGAGGGCGGGAATCGACGTGATGAATGTTGCCAAGTAGAAAATGCCCGCCCACAGGGCAAGGCGGCGATCGGTGGTCATGGTGTCCTTTCGGGATGCTCGGCCGTCGCGGTGTACGGCGTACACCTCGGCCGGGGGCCACGATAGGCGTACGCTGTACACCATGTCAAGCCGAGTGCCCACCTGATGGCCGCAGAGTCGCCCGCTGCTGCACCACGCAGCGCCACGCCACTCAACCGAGCGACGGTGCTCAGGGCCGCGGTTGCCCTCGCCGACCGTGACGGTCTCGCGGCCGTGAGCATGCGCCACTTGTCTGCTGAACTGGGCGTCGTACCGATGGCGCTCTACAAGCACGTTGCCGATAAAGACGATCTCGTGGCGGGCATGATCGACCTCGTGGTGGCCGGCTATGCGGCACCGCCACCGGGTCTCGAGTGGCGCGACGGAGTGCGGCAGCGCGTACGTGCGGCGCGGGATGCTCTGCTCGAGCATCCCTGGCTGCGTACGGCCATCGAGGCGGCGACCCAGCGCACACCGTCAGTGCTGGGCCACATGAACGCCGTGGCCGGCGAGTTCGCGGCAGGCGGGCTCTCGTACGACCTCGTGCATCACGCCATGCACGCCCTCGGCCACAGAATCTGGGGATTCAGTCCGGAAGCCTTCTCGAGTCCGGTCGCCCCGGGAGGGCCACCACCCCCGGTACCGTCGGCCGACGAGAGAGCGGCGATGTTGGCGGCGCTGGCACACCAGTTTCCTCACGTCGCCGCAATCGCGATCGACACCGCGACGCGGCATCCGCTCGGCGCGTGTGATGAGCAGTTTGAGTTTGAGTTCACCCTCGACCTGCTGCTGGAGGCTATTGCCCGATTGCACTCCGCTGGGTGGTCGTCGTCCTGACAGCGCCGCGTCGTGGGGCTCCTCCCCAGGCGACCACTGCATCGTGCGACTCCCGTTTCGGGCGAACCCTGATCGGCTCGAGGGCGACGGCGCGCATTCTGTGCGTGGGCGCCGGCGTTCTCCGGCACGAACCGCCGGCGCCCACCCGGCGTCACGCTCGTGCGTCGGGAGGTCTCTCGACGTTCAGGAGCACGCCATGACCGACATCATCACCCTTACCGGCCTCGTGGCCACGACCCCGCGACACATCGTGACGAGTGAAGGTCTCTCGATCACGTCGTTTCGACTCGCATCGAATCAGCGTCGTTTCGACCGAACCCAGAATGCATGGGTCGACGGCGACACCAATTGGTACACGATCACCGCCTTCCGCCAGTTGGGCACGCACGTCGCGAGCTCGGTCGAGAAGGGTCAGCGCGTGATCGTGACGGGGCGCGTGCGCATTCGCGATTGGGAAAGCGGCGAGAAGTCAGGCACGACTATTGAGGTTGATGCCGAGTCGATTGGGCATGACCTCAGCTGGGGTCGTGCCACGTTCACGCGAAGCGTGATGACGTCGAAGGCGGAGGGCGCCGACGAGTCGAGCACGTCCGCTGACGGGGTGCCCGACGCTTTTGCGGCGCCCGAGCCCCGTGATGAGTCAATGGCGCTCGGCGCTGACGGCGATGAACGGCAGCTCGTCACGAGCGGCGCATCCACGACTCCGTTCTAGTCCGACGGGCCTGAGACGTTAGCGAACGCGAATCCCCCCGCGCTGCCACAAGTTCACGGCAGCGACGCGGGGGTTTGCGTTTTCACCCGTATCGAGCCCGAGTGCAACGAAGAGTCGATTGAGCATGGTCTCAACGGCGCGCACGGTGGTTCCGCGAGCTTCTGCGAGGGCACGTGTCGAAGCGCCTTCGGCGAGCATCCGCAAGACCTCCGCTTGAGCTGTCGTGACGATCGCAACACCGTCTTCGCTGTGGCGTGAAGCGACCACGCGACGATCGACCGCTTCTCCGCTGATCGCTCGATGCACGGCATCCGCGAGCTCATCGATGCGTGAGAGTTGCGACTTCACGAGGTAGACGGCCGAGGAGGGAATCTTCTCGGGGTGGGAGACGGCCAGCTCGGGAGACCGGTGGGAGGTCAGAACGACGAGCCCGACCCACGGAAACTCTTCGGCCACCATCTGGAGCAACTCGGCTCCGGACTCAGGGGTTCCGAAGTTCAGGTCACTGATCACGGCGTGCGGGTCGGTGGTGCGCACGGCATGAAGGGCCTCGGCGACCGAGGTTGCCGTGGTCACGGTGAAGCCGTTGGAGATCAGGCCGCTGCTGATGAGCGACAGGGTAAACGTGTCATCGTCGGCAACGACGATTCGCAGCGAGCGAGGCTCGACGTCATTCATCGTCTTCCCCTTCGGCCGAGCGATGTTGTCGCAGGGTATCGTGAACAGCCGTCAAGAGCTCGCTCGTTGTGTAGGGCTTCGACATGAATCGCGAAATGCCGAGGCCAATGGCAAGAGACGCTGGCCCCCCAGCAGTGAGCCCGCTTGCGGCGATGATCGGGATGTGAGGGTGATGCTCTTCGAGGTAGGCGCTTGTCGCCGCACCGTCCATGACGGGCATCATCATGTCGGTGAGCACCAGATCGACCACGTGTTCTCCGCTCTCGACCAGGTCAATCGCTGCGCGGCCATCCCGAGCGGTGAGGGTGCGATACCCATGAGACTCCAGTGTGACGGCGGCAACGCGGCGAATGTCGTCGTCGTCATCGATAACCAAGACCATCTCTCCGTTTCCAGCGGGCATCGGGTCTGACGGCCCGTTAGCAATTGCTTCGGACGCGACGGCACCTGACGCTATGGGGAGGCCAATCGCAAAACGAGATCCACCTCCTGTGCCGCTCGACAGTGTCATGAAGCCACCATGACTCCTCACAATTGCTAACGAGGTGGCCAGGCCGAGACCGGTTCCTTTACCCGACGGCTTTGTCGTGAAAAATGGTTCAAAAATTTTTCCCTGAAGGTCGTGCGCGATGCCATGACCCGTATCTTCGATAGCGATTGAGACGTATCGCCCGGGAGAGGGGGAGTGGCTCACTGAAACATAGCCCTCGTCAACATCGATCTCTTCGGCGCTGACGGTGAGCGTGCCGCCCGCGGCCATCTCATCTCGTGCATTCGTTGCGAGGTTCATTAACACTTGAATGAGTTGAGTCGGGTCTCCGATTGTCGGGGGCAGATGATGCGAACGGTGAACCTCGAGTCGGACGTCATTCGGCAACATTTTTCGAGTCATTGTCACAAACTCGTCGATGAGCCGATTCATGTCGACGCTTATTCTTCGGCCGTCAATACCGCGC
>JBJOPU010000044.1:0-8478 GCA_046050505.1 Actinomycetota bacterium | reverse complement strand
AGTTGGCGGGTTTCTCGAAACCTCACTCGATTCGGTTGCCAAGAACTATGAGAAAGAAGTCGAGCTCAAGGCGACCATCAAGTCGGCGTTGACATATCCCGTGGTCGTGCTCATCATGGCCCTGCTCGCCGTGGTCGGCATGATCGTGTTCATCGTGCCGGTCTTCGACGACCTGTTCTCTGATCTCGGAGGTGAGTTGCCGCTCCCAACGCGCATTCTCGTCGTGATCTCTCAAAACATGGTGTGGCTCGGCCCGCTCGTGGTCATCGGCGCGATCGTTGGCACGATCTGGTGGCGGGCAAACCGTCACACACCCAAGTTCAGGTCGGTGTGGGAACCGCTCTTGCTCAAGATGCCGGTGTTTGGTGACCTCTTCAAGAAGATCGCCATCGCGCGATTCACGCGCAACTTCGGAACAATGATCGGTGCGGGTGTGCCGATTCTGCAGGCGCTCTCGATCGTCGGGTCGACCTCGGGCAACTGGCAGATTGAACAGTCGGTGCAAGCGGTGCAAGACTCTGTGCGGCAAGGTCGAACGATTGCCGCGCCGCTGGCCCTTCAGCCCATTTTTCCGAGCATGGTGACGCAGATGATCGCGGTCGGCGAAGACTCGGGAGCCCTGGAGACCATGCTCGAGAAGATCTCCGACTTCTACGACAGCGAAGTGCAAAGTACGACTGAGGCGCTGACGTCGCTCATCGAACCTCTCATGATCGCCTTCCTCGGGGTCATCCTTGGTGGCATGATCGTGGCGCTCTACCTGCCCATCTTCGACATCTTCAATCAGATTTAGACGACACGCCGAAGTGACCCCCGCAATGGGGATGCCGGGGCATAGGGCGGGGATACAGAATAAGCCAGTGGGGGGCCGGTTTCATGTTCCGTGGGGGGCCCACCTATCAACCTTCATTTGATGGGAAAGGAAACGGACACATGTCCATTCGCACTGCACTTGAGCACCGCCTCAACCGCATCCAGAACAACGAAAAGGGCTTCACCCTGATCGAACTCTTGGTTGTCGTCATCATCATCGGCATCCTCGCCGCCATCGCTGTGCCCGTCTTCCTGGGCCAGCAGGCCGCAGCGCAGGACTCCGCCGCGATCTCCGACCTGGCGACTGCCAAGGTCGCCGTCGTCAGCTCGCTCGTCGCCACTCCCGGTGGCCCGGCAGCTGCTCTGCCTGGCGCTGCGCCTCAGGCCCTCACCGACCTGGGCTTCCCCGCGAGCGTTGAGATCGCCACCGGTGGCCGCACCTTCTGCCTCGAGGCCACCAGCGCAAGCGGAACCGTCTTCAGCGTCACGAGTGGCAACGCTGGCCCCGCCGCTGGCGCGTGCCCGTAACGAGCACGTCGTAATCAAGCCCACGGTGGGGTCGTCGAGTTTGACGCCCCCACCGTGGGGTTCTGTTTTTTCGCGGTGGCAGTAGCATCAACAAGCGAACACGCACTGCACGATCGGGGGGATCATGACGATGGAGCGCAACCGCTCTCGCCGTTATCCTGCGCGCGACTCGCACAACGACGCCGGAATTGGCCTCATCGAAATCATCATCTCGATGTTCCTGATCTCTCTTCTCGCGATTGCCTTCGTTCCGGTGATCATCTCGGCCATTCGTGCTTCAGAGTTGAACTCCACCTCAGCCACGGCTACCCGCTTGGTTTCACAGGCGATTGACGACGCTCGTTCACAGGGCGCAACTGACTGCGCCGCCGCTCAGCTTCTCAACGCCACGACGCAAGAAGTCGATGCACAGGGTGTAACCATCACGGTCACGACCTCCGTTCCCACCGTGGCCAACTGCACCGCCGGTAGCGCAATCACGGTCACCGTGATCGCCATCAACGACGCAGACGATGCGGTTCTCGCAGATGCTCGCACCCAGATCTTCTTGGCGGGAACCCCGTGATCCCCGGCCGCACCAACGACCGCGGCTTCTCGCTCGTCGAGTTGCTCATCGCCATGTCGCTGTTCGCCGTGATCATTACGATCGTCGGGAGCATTATCATCAGTGCGCTCACTGCAGATCGCACTGTTCGTGAGGTGACGGGCTCGACCACGAGTGGTCAGCTCGTCGTGAACGTCATCGAAGAAACCGTTCGCAATTCGACCGCCGTGTTTGTCGACCCCGACGCCGATGGAGTGTCGGTCTTCGCCGTTGCTCGCACAACAGCGGGCGGCACAGCCCGGTGTCAGGCGTGGTTCTATGACAACGAGGTGGGCGCCTTCTTCGAGCAGTCAAATGCCACCGCCATAGTCCCCCCTACTCCCGGTGATGTGGGCGCAGATTGGACACTGCTGAGTTCCGGCGTTGCTCCGATTGACGACAACGCGGGCTCGCCTCTCCCGGTTATTGCCCTAGATGGCACGCGCGGCTTGGCCGTAAACTTCTCTGTCGACGGGGGAACGCAAGTCAGTTCCCTCTTCATCACGACCGTGACCGGCCGTGCACCGCAATCGAATGTGAGTCCGACATGTTTTTGACGCGTCTCCACAGCCGCTCCACCGGTTTCTCCGGGGTGCGCCACGACGATCGTGGCAACGCGATGATCGCCGTCGTTGGCTTGCTCGCCGTTACCTCGATGGTCACCTTGACGGTCACGGGCGCCACGGTGGAGGCCCTCGGCTACACCTCGCTGACGCGCGCGGGTGTGCAATCGAACGCTGCGGCAGAGGCTGGCGTCGACGCGATGCTTGCCGAATTGTTTGCCGATGACTGCCCGCCAACGGGCGAACTCACGGTCACGCAAGGAGCTGTTGACGGCACCTTGACCGGCACCGCAGCGGCGGCACCCTTCTTTGAGGCCACGATTGCCCAGCGTGTCAGCACGCAAGCGGCGTGGACACCGGGGTGCCCGAACGGGGCCACCACGCAGATTCGTATTCAGTCGACCGGATTCGCTTCGGACACCGGCGTGGCCGACTCGGCGTCGGCGGGCGACGCCTCTGCAGTGCAGGCGATCTACGCGTGGACACCGGGTGCCAACACGGCTGCCGTGACCGGTGCCGCCGTTTTCAGCTACGGAACGCCCGGTTTGGCCAACAGCCTTGAGTTGCTGTCCTTCAACGGTAACTCGGCCAACGTGATCGTGGCCGAGGGCGACATCCTCTGCAGCAACAGCGTCTACATTGAGGGCGACATCGTTGCGGCGAACGGCAACATCCAACTCGACAACACCTGCAGCGCGGGTGGCAGGGTGTGGGCGTCGGGAACCGTCGGGTTGCAAGGAAACAAGACGATCGGCGGCGACGTGATCGCGGCCGGTACGGGCATCACCCGTATCGACCCCAGCACCGATATCGGCGGCGGCGTCTACGCACGAGGCGAGATTGACAGTTGGGGCCAGCGCTGTAGTAGTGGGGCGACAGGCTGGGACGCTGCGGGAGACGCGTGCTCCGCGGCTCTGACGACGGGCGCAAACCCCGTCTTTTACAACCGCGTCGATGTGGCGGCACCCACCCCGCCAGCGTGGGTCGACGTCAACTTCGTGTCGGCAAACTGGGTAGCGCAAGGCTGGACGGTTCGCACATACACCGGCCCGTGCACGATCGATAACCGCACAAAAACCAACTCTCAGGTTCGGGCGTTCAGCACCTACACGACCCCGACCGTGATTGACATGCGTGGCTGTTCGACGGTCACGTTCTCATCGAGCGCAAATCTCAACATCGACATGCGTACCGACCTCACGTTCATCATGCCGCGCACGGTGTTCCTCGAGGACTTCACAGCGGCCTCGAATACTAATGTCGACCGTGCTTTGCGCTTCATCACCCCTGACACCGTTGCCGATGGCATTCCTACGAACACGGGCTGTGGCCGGTTTGACCTCAACAACCAGAACGAACTTGCTGCCCCGATCGCGGTCATGGTGTACACGCCGTGTCCGGTCACGAACTCGAACCAGCTCACCTGGCGCGGCCAGTACTACGCCCGCAACGTGAGCTTTTCGAACAACAGCGAGCTCACTTACGTGCCGATCGGTATTCCGGGGTTTGATCTCGGCAATGGCGCCGGCGGGCCTGGTGGTTCAGGCGCGGTAGGCGGTCCTGCCATGCCGGGTCACCCGGGCGCGCTCGTCGAGTACATCGACATCGATCCGCCCGCGTAGCGGAATCACCTGTGACCTTCATCATGCCGACTCTCGTCGGCGTCTTTGGCGCCGCCATCGGCTCGTTCCTGAATGTGGTCATTCACCGCGTGCCGCTTGGGGTGTCGATCGTGAGGCCTCCGAGCGCGTGTTCGGCGTGTTCGGCGCCCGTGCGCCCCTACGACAACATTCCGATCATTTCGTGGCTGGTGCTGCGCGGCCGTTGTCGCGATTGCACCGCGCCATTCTCGATCCGCTACCCGCTCATCGAACTCGTCACCGCGCTCGCCTTCGCCGCGATTGCGGGGGTGCAACTCTCGGCGCTCTTTTCGACGACATCAATGATGGATGCTCTCGGGGTGCTGCTGGTCACCATTGCCCTGCTCTACTTCGCCTCGATCTCGATCGCGCTCACAGCTATCGATCTCGACACCCATCGCTTGCCCGATGCGATCGTGCTGCCGGCGTATCCGGTGCTCGTTGTTGTGTTGGCGGCGGCCGCAATTGTCACGGGTGACCTTCAGTCTGCGGCACGTGCTGCCGCCGGCGGGGGCATCCTCTTTGTCGGGTACTTCGCCGTCGCGCTCATCTCTCCACGCGGCATGGGCATGGGAGACGTTAAGCTGGCGGGCGTCATCGGCCTGATCCTCGGCTGGTTCGGCTGGCCGGCGCTTGTCGTGGGTGCTCTCGCAGCATTCCTGCTCGGCGGGTTGGTGGGCGTCGCGTTGATCGTGGCGCGGCGGGCGAGTCGCAACACCGGAATTCCCTTCGGGCCGTGGATGCTGGGAGGGGCCTGGGTGGGAATACTGCTGGGCGAACCGATTGCGCGAGGCTACCTCGCCCTTTTCGGACTGAACTGAGGGGGAACACATGGCTGGCGGAGTGGTAGGTGTCGACATCGGCAGTTCGTTTCTGCGCGCTGTTGAGATCGACGACGCGGCGAAGGCGCGGCCAACAGTGCTTCGCGCCCACGAGGTGCCCTTGCCTGAAGGTTCTGTCAAGCGCGGCGAGATACTCGAGGTGCACACGGTTGCGTCGGCGTTCAAGCGACTCTGGTCGGCTGGCGGGTTCCGGTCAAAAGAGGTCGCGATGGGAATTGGTGGGCAGAGCGTGATCGTGCGTGACCTCGCTGTGCCGCGCATTCCGCTCGCACAAATCAAGGAGTCTCTGCCATATCAGGTTCAAGAACTCTTGCCGGTTCCCGTTAGTGATGCCGTTCTCGACTACTACCCAATCAACGAAGGCCAAAACGAGTCGGGCCCCGTCGTGAACGGTTTGCTCGTCGCCGCGTTCAAGCAAGCGGTGACGGTGAATGTCACGGCTGCAACGCTCGCGGGTCTGACACCCGTCAGCATGGACCTCTTGCCCTTCGCCATGACGCGCATTCACACGCAGTCGAGCCCGACGAGCGGTTACGCCGTGCACATGAACATCGGAGCCAACGCGACGTCGATCGTCATCGTTCAAGGCGGAGTTCCCTTGTTCGTTCGCATTGTTCCGGCGGGGGGAGACGACGCGACTCGTGCGATCACGACGCGCCTTTCGGTGCCGCGTGAACGAGCCGAGGGCCTCAAGCGAGAGCTCGGCTTGACGGGAGCCGGCAGTACTGAAGAAGAACGCTTAGCAGCCGAGGTGATCCATGAGTCAACCAGCGAACTGCTGACGGCCGTGCGGAACACCCTCGCCTATTTTGCGGGCGTGCGCACTGGGGTTGTGTTCGACCACCTGTCGGTTGCGGGCGGTGCCACGCGGTTGCGGGGCCTCGCGAGTGCACTCGCTGAGTCAACTCGTATTTCTGTCGTCCCCGTGAATCCGCTGGCGGGTGTCACGGTTGCTCGATCAATGCGTGGCCATGACGGCAATGAACAAATGCAAACGTGGATCACGGCCCTCGGCCTCGCCGTCGGGAGCGCAGCATGAGCCGTCGTGACGGCCGAGACGCCGGAGCCTTGGTCTTTGGAGGTGTGCCTCGGGCCCACCTCATGCCGCCCGAAGTGGCACTGCAGAAGAAAGAACGCGGCCGCCGTCGTGGCCTTGTCACCGCTGTCATTGGCGTGGTGCTGCTGACCGTTGCCGGCATCGTCGGATCGACGTTCGTGGCCGTCACGGCCGAACTGCGACTTGCCGACGAGCGTAGAACGACCGAGCAACTTCTCGCGACCCAGTTGGAGTTCGCCGAGGTGACCCAGGTGCGTGGCCAGCTGCAGTCAATCACTGATGTTCGCCAACAGTTGGGCGCGGTTGAGGTGTTGTGGCAAGACGAAATCTCGCCGTATCTGGCGGTGCTGTCTCCCACAGAGGTCGTTGACTCGCTGGCTTTCGAGTCGGAAGCGCCCGCAGAGCCCGCTTTTACCCTTACTGGCCCGCTCCGCTCTCCGCGGGTTGCAACCATTCGCATGGTGATTGTGACCGCCGAGTTACCGACGCCGTACTCGTGGTTTCGGGCCTGGGAGAAGCTCGATACCTTCGCCGACGCGAGTATTGACTCCATCACGCTCTTGCAAGACGGATATGAGACTGCCGTGACAATCAACCTGAACGAACTCGCTCTTTCGCAGCGCTTTGGTGAGACGGAGGAGACAGAGTGACCACCGCATCTTCGCGAATCTGGACCTTTGCCGCGGTTCTCATCATGATCGCCGTTGTCGCACTCGGGTGGTTCTTGGGAATCTCTCCGCGGCTCGCCGATGCAGCTCGCTTTGAGATTGAGCGCCAAAACGTCGAGGCGCAAAACACGGTCGCGCGTGCGACAATCGCTCAACTTCAGGCCGACTTTGAGAACATCGACGACCTGCTCGACGAGCTCGAGGGCTTGCGCGAAGAGTTTCCGACAGACGCGCAATACGACGTTGCCATCCAAGAGTTGCTGACCCGCTTGCTCTCTGCCGGGCTGGGCTTGCAAAACATCGCGATCAACGAGCCGGCTCCGACGACCGCTGAAGTCTTGGTAGAGGGCGCTGAGCCACCCGCGGCTGAGATCGATGGCGACGGCGTGTTGCCCGCGGGGTCCCTTCTGCGCGTGCCGGTGACGGTAACCGTAACCGGTTCAATCCCGTCGATTCTCGGCTACATCCAGGCACTGCAAGAGTCTCCGCGCTTTTCGATTGTGAGCCGCGGGGACTACGCGCAAACGACCGAGGTCGGCACCATCACCTTCTCCATGATCATGTTCGTCGTGAGTGGTGACGACCTCGTGAACGTCGAGCCCGAACCCGAACCCGAACCCGAGCCGACGCCCACTCCGACCCCGGAGCCGACCGAGTCGGGCGTGCCGACACCCACCCCCACTCCCACGCCGTAGTGGTGTGATTCGGGATGCTCGCGACGGGCATCCCGAAACCCCACCTTGGTAGGGTGACGCGTTCGTATTCCCCGTGAAAGGACACGTCATGGCTACTTCTTCTGCAGAATCCACTCCGGAACCCACTCCCGAGGTCGAGCCCGGCGCCGGTGCGAGCAGTGGGCCCGTGAGCAGCGAAGCCGCAACCTCGGCAGACGGGTCGACGAATGCGCCGACACTATCGACGTCAGAGAGTGACCCCGCGGCAGCGGCCCAGCCGGCCGTCGTATTTGTGACCGCGCCGCAGCCGCCGAAGAAGCGCGGCGCTCGCGGTGTTGGAGCGGTCGTCGCTCTGTTCAGCGCTGGCGTTTTCGCCGTGGTGTACGCCGCGCTAGTTTCTCTGTTCGCGATCGTCCTTCGAGGTATTTCTCTGCAAGAGGTTGTGTCGTCGCTGTCTTCGCCGGCCTATTGGGTTCCGGTCATCGTGTTCTTCTTGTCGTACCTCCTTCTCGTTGTGATCGTCAACGGAGCGGGATGGTGGGCACACGTTCTCGGCGGATTCTTTGTCGCGGTTGTCGTGTGGATCGGCTTCGTGGGCGCGGAGATCATCGCGGTCGGCGCATTCGGTGGCTCGACTGCTGAGGTCACCGCCGTCGTCGTGCAGCAACTCACCAACCCGTTGGGCTTCGCCGCGGCCATTGCGGCCCGTGAAGTTCCGATTTGGGTCGGGGGGATCGTTTCGCGACGCGGTCGCACGGCTCGTGCGCGCAACGTCGAGGCTCGCGCCAGTTACGAGCGTGAGCTTGCCGAGCACCGCGCGACGGTGAGCGGCACAACTGCCGTTTGACCGCATAGCGCCCGAGGTCTATTCTTGGGCAGGTGTGTGCTTAGGCACGCGTCTGTGTTGTGCCGTGAAAGCGGTCGCGCGGTCGCTGGCCGGGTTCACACAGAGGGTCCCTGGGTTTTCTCCCGCTTCGGCAGGTGAGTCCACACTCCCACGGCATATTCGTCGTCGTCGAGCGTGCTCGGCGAAATCGTCGGATTCGCGTGAGCCCGGTCGGAGCGCAAGCGTCGAGCGGGGACATCCAACCGCAACCGCTGTCACCGTGC
>JBJOPU010000043.1:0-8486 GCA_046050505.1 Actinomycetota bacterium | reverse complement strand
CTGCGGCTCACCGTGCTCGTCGTCGTACCGCGCGGCTCGCAGCTTCGGCGCGTGCGAGGCGGTGCGTGCGGCGAGGGCAAAGGCACGATCCCAGTGCAGATCGTCACTCGGCACTTCGCCGCCGATGCGGTCATGGGCGCGAGCCGCGATGCCCATCGCGAGCGGTCGCACGGTGCGGGGCTCGACGAGATGCACGCGACCGGGCGCCGAAGGGGCCGTGACGGTCAGCTGCTGCGTCGAGATGCGATAGTCAGCGCAGTAGGCCGCGGGTCCGAAACCCCAGCGGCCATAAATGGTTGCCTCAGAAACCGTCAGCATGGCGATCGGGATGCCCGCCGCGTGAGCAGCGCGCAACTCACCCTCGAGCAGCGCCCGCGCGATACCCCGGCGGCGATGCGTCGAGGCGACGTGCACGAGGCTGATCGCCCAGGCCTCGATGCTGCGCGCATCACCCAGACTGAGCGGTGTGCGCCATGAGGCGACCGTCGCCACGGGCGTCTCGGGCTCAGCGGCGGCGGAATCGTGCACCGCGACAGAGCGGGCATGCGCGAAGCCGGCGCGGTACTCGGTGAGCTGATCGGGCGTGAGCGCCTCAAAGTGCAGGCCACGGTAGACCGCCTGCACGAACCGGTCGTGCGCCACGGTGTCGGTCGTGTCGAGCACGGCGTAGGCAAGGCCGTGTTCGGCGAGGGACGCCCTCGACGTCTCGTCGAGCGGCAGCGCGTTGTGTGGTTCGGTCATGAGAGCGGGGCCGGGCTACTGCAGGCCGCGGCGCAAGGCGGCGAGCGCGACCGTGGTCGAATCCACCCCATCGGCGGCGGCGCGCTGCTCGACCGCACGCGAGAGTTCGGCCGGCAACGACAGAGTGAGGTGCTCGGCGGCCCCGGTTGAGGTGGGCTGCGCATCCTGCCCCATCGCGTCGGCAACGGCGATTGCGGGCGCGTCTTTCACAAAGATTGCGAGCACGGGCACGACGACCGTGCCGAGTACGTCGAGGATGCCGACGACGCCAAACAGTCGCCAGTACCACTCTTCGTTGCCCGCGCCCGGAATCTCGCCTTCACTCACGATCGGCAAGATGATCATGATCGCGACGGCGGCGATCATGACGAGTGTCGCCATGAGGCCAATGCGGATGACCTGCCGACGGCGCCCGGCAAGCAACAGCAGCAGGTTCGCGTGTGCGAAGCTCACGGCGAGAACTCCAGCGGTCAGAAAGACCTTGAGCCAGTCGTCGAAGCCTTCGAGGTTCCAGTCGCGCCAAATGAGCACGAGACCCGTCGCGAGTGCGATCGTGCTCGCCGCGAGCCCCACGAGTCCGACGAGACGCATGGCGCGGTCAGCGATCGCGAGGTGGCACAGGGCCGTGATGCTCGTTCCGCCCATGAGCAAGGTCGTCAAGATAATGCGCCCTTGCGTCTCACCAAAATCGCCACTCAACAAAGCGATGATTCCGACGACGGCCGTGAGGGTGAACGAGACGATGATGCCGTAGATGGCTCCCTTGCGGGCGGCTCCGACGGCGGCGTCGCGACGGTGTGCAGCAGCGGTTGAGGTCATTGCGGCTCCTTTGCCAAGGTCGGGTCGACTGTACTCCTGCGGTGCGTGACGAGCATGACGAGTGCGCCGACGAGCAGGCCCCAGAACGCGCTGCCGATGCCGAGCACGACGACGCCCGAGGCCACAACGATGAGCGTCACGGCAGCGGTCAGACGAGTCTCGGGCACCTCAAACGCACTCACGAGTCCCGAGGCGAAGGCACCAAACAGCGCGAGCCCCGCTACCGCGATGATGAGGATGGGCGGAGCCACCGAGACGAGCGCTGTCGCCACGCCAGCACCCAGCCCCAGCACGATGTAGGTGGCGCCGCCCGCAAGAGGCGCTACCCAGCGTCGAGCAGGATCAGGGTGCGAGTCGGGGCCCGCCATGAGCGCCGCCGTGATCGCGGCCAGGTTGAGGGCGTACCCGCCGAAGGGTGCAGTGAGCACGGTGGCGGCGCCACTCGCGGCGAGCATCGTGCGCGCCGGCACGTCGCGGTAGCCGAGCGTCGTCAACACGGCAAAACCGGGAACGTTCTGCCCCGCCATCGTGACGATGTACAGCGGCACTCCGAGCGAGGCGATCACGAGCGGGTCGAGGGTCGGCATCGTGATCATGAGGGTCGGCGCGAGGCTGGCGCCGGTCATCCACTCGCTACCGGCACTGACCACCACGCCGATAATCGCAACGAGCATCGCCGCCGGCACGGCCCAGCGCGGTAGCCAGCGCACGAGGAGCAACCACACAACGATCACGGGAGCAGCGAGCAGGGGCTCTTGCAGCACCGCAGTCACGGGCGCGATGCAAATGGGAAACAGGATGCCCGCGAGCATGGCCCCCGCGAGCGGCATGGGAATGCGCGTCATCGCGCGCCCCAGCCACGGCCACAGTCCGCTCACGAGAATCAGCAGCCCACACACAATGAACGCACCAATGGCCGCCCCGTATGACCCCGTCGAGCCTTCGGCCGCCACGAGCAAGGCGGCACCGGGCGTTGACCAGGCGAAACTCAGCGGAAGACGGAAGCGCCACGAGAGCAACCCCGCGAGCAGTGCCTGACCGATGCACAGCACGAGGAGTCCGCTTGCGGCTTCGGCCGGACTCGCGCCGACCGCGAGGAGGCCCGCAATGACGAGGGCGAACGAACTCGCAAACCCGGTGAGCGCGCCGATGATCCCGGCGATGATCGGCTGCAGCACGTGGTCGAGCCTAGGGCGCGGCGCGGTACCAGTGCCGCACGTGCTGGCGGTCGTGGCGCGCCTGCCAGAACTCAACCTCGGTCGGAGCCAGCGCCCATGCCGCCCAGTCGGGGTTAATCGGCTCGGCCACGGCGGGTCGCGCTGCCCAGTCAGCAGCCGCTACCTCGCTAGGCAACTCTTCGACCTCACCCGTCACGCGTACCTGGCGTCCGAGCTCGGGCCAGTAGAACGTGAGTGCTGCGCTGGGGTTCGCCGCCAGATCAATTCCCTTGCGGGTCGAACGCGCCCCCGCGAACACCCATTGGCCATCAACGAGGTCCTTGAGAATGAGCGTGCGCGCGGTCACGTGCCCCGTCGGTCCCGCCGTCGACAGCGTGCAGGCGTGAGGCTGGAGCACTCCATGGGCAAGGGCGTGGTCGAGCCACTGCAGAAAGAGCTCGTGCGCCGTCGCCGGCGCACTCGAGACGTCGAACGTGGGGAGGTCGGCGGCGAACGCCGGAAGTTCCCTCAACCGATCACGCAGTGAGTCGCTCATGCCGCCAGGGTAGCCCGCTCACCCGCGAACAGGCACACGCACGTCGGCGCCACCCTCGTGGGTGTAGCGCTCACGCATGCGCACGATGCCGTCGGTCGGCGCAAACCCGCCGGCGAGCAGCGCTTGGCCCTGCTCAAACGTGGCGGCCCGAGCGAACAGCTCGTCGGGAACAAACCCGAACACCGTGCCCAACTCGGCGAGATCGGCCGGTGAACTCATCTTCATCAGGCCGAGGTTGTCGCACTGCGAGATGACGCCCGGGTGCACCTTTGAGGGCCGCTGGGTCGACAGCAGCAGCCACAAGCCGTACTTGCGCCCTTCGGCAGCGATCTGGATGATGCGCTCGCGCACGGCGGTTGCGAGGGTGCCGGTGAGCTCAGGAGAGCACACGTTGTGCGCCTCATCGATCACGAGCAACACCGGTCGACGCTCTTCGCGGCGGCTCCACAGGTCGTCCAGCACCGAGAGCACGATGGAGAGCGACTCTTCCACGTGCGCGAACCCTCCGACATCGAGCACTGTGGCATCGGGCCGCTCGGCGATGATCTCGCTCGCGGCCGGGTTCTCACCCGCCCAGATCTGCCACTGCAGCAGCGCGAGGTTTTCGATGCGCTGGGCGATGGCGAGCATCCCCGGCTCTGCGGCATCGCGCAGTCGAGACATGAGCGTGCGGGCATCGAGCGGCTCGTTCGCGTCGCCGAGATGCAGGAAAGCGTTGAACTCCTCGCGATCCGCGATGGGGTCGAGGCGCAAGATCGCGGCCTTCGACTGCGGCAGCATTGTCGAGAACCGAGCGCGCAACGCGTCGCCGCCGACGGGGGCGGGACGCAACACGCGGATGTCGCGCGACGAGAGGGCAGCCGCGACGTCAGCATCCACTCCCTCGCGAACCTCCCCCAAGCGCACGAAGTCGGCGTTGGGGTCGATGATGACGAGGGGCAGAGCCGTGCGCAGCAGCAGCTCTTCGAGCACAACGCCCAGGGCGTAGGTTTTGCCCGACCCGCTTTGTCCACACCAGAAGGTGTGTCGGTTCATGCGGGATGCCCTGAGGCTCGCGGGGCCCGTGGCGTCGTCGCGCTCCCCGATGCTGAGCTCGGTCATGCTCGCGTGGCGCGCTTAGGCAGACTTCTCGCGACGCGCCGCAATGCTGCGCGGCACGATCGTGGGGGCCGCGTTCTCGAGCACGACATCGCGCGTCACGACGATGCGCTCAACGTCGTCGTTCGACGGCACCTCAAACATGATCGGGCCGAGCACCTCTTCGAGAATGGCCCGCAACCCTCGCGCGCCCGTCTGACGCAGCACAGCGAGGTCGGCGATGGCGTCGAGAGCGTCTTGCTCAAACTCGAGCTCGACACCATCGATCTCGAACATGCGCTGGTATTGCCGCACGAGCGCGTTCTTCGGCGTCGTGAGAATCTCGATGAGGGCCGTGCGGTCGAGCGGCGTCACCGTCGTCACGACGGGCAGGCGGCCGATGAACTCAGGGATGAGGCCGAACTTGTGCAGGTCTTCGGGCAGCACTTCGCTGAAGAGGTTCTTCTCGAGCGACTTGTCGTGCAGCGGGGCACCGAAGCCGATGCCTCGCTTACCGGCGCGCGCGCTGATGATGTCTTCGAGACCGGCGAACGCGCCCGCGACGATGAAGAGCACGTTGGTCGTGTCGATCTGAATGAACTCCTGGTGCGGATGCTTGCGCCCACCCTGCGGCGGAACGCTTGCGACAGTGCCCTCAAGAATCTTGAGCAGGGCCTGCTGAACGCCCTCACCCGACACGTCGCGCGTGATCGAGGGGTTCTCGGCCTTGCGCGCGATCTTGTCGACCTCGTCGATGTAGATGATGCCGGTCTCGGCACGCTTGACATCGAAGTCAGCGGCCTGCAGCAGCTTGAGCAAGATGTTCTCAACGTCTTCGCCGACGTAGCCGGCTTCGGTCAAGGCCGTCGCGTCGGCAACGGCGAAGGGCACGTTGAGGCGCTTCGCGAGCGTCTGCGCAAGGTACGTCTTGCCACAGCCCGTCGGGCCAATGAGCAGAATGTTGCTCTTGGCGATCTCGACGTCGTCGGCCAACTGCTCGGCGGCGGTGATGGTCTGGCGAGCGCGGATGCGCTTGTAGTGGTTGTAGACGGCAACCGAGAGCGACTTCTTGGCGGCGACCTGACCGATCACGTATTCCTCGAGGAAGGCGTAGATCTCTTTCGGCTTCGGCAGGTCGAATTCGGCCGCTTCTGACTCGTTCGATTCGGCCAGGCGCTCTTCGATGATCTCGTTGCACAACTCGACGCACTCGTCGCAGATATACACGCCGGGGCCGGCGATGAGCTGCTGAACCTGCTTCTGGCTCTTTCCGCAGAAAGAACACTTGAGCAGGTCGGCGCTTTCTCCGATGCGAGCCATTGCCTCACCCCTCAATCGCAGGGCAGATCACGCTCGACCCACCCGATACGCGAGCCTAACGCGGTCACACGACGTTCTGCGTGCACCTGCCCCCACCCGGGTGTCGTCGCGGCGTCGCAGTGGGGCGATTGTGCTCGTTGCCGTGAGCATCCGTTCAGGGCGCCGCCGTATATTTGGAGGGCCATGACTTCTCTCGACCGGTTCGCCGCACGACGCCAGCGCGTCGCGGCGTCATGGTTGGTTGCGGCCGTGTCGACGCTCGTTGCCGCGGCTTTCCACACCGCCGCAGGGGGAACAACCCCCTCGGTTGTCGCGCTCGTGGCAGCACTCGTGTTGTCAGGCGGGTTCGGGATGCTCGTCGTCGGCCGCCGTCTCAGCCGGGGCCGCACGGCCGCGGGTGTCGCGCTCGACCAGGTCATGTTCCACGGCATGTTCGCGTTCTTCGGCGCGAGCACCCCCACCTCGATGCCGGATCTCGCGCACAGCACCACGGCTCACGCCCACGATCCCCTGCTCGGCTTTGCGGTTGACGCCAGCGTCGCAACGGCCGCCCCCGCCGTCGCGATGATCGCTGGTCACCTCGCGGCCGCCATCGTTGCGTACGCGCTCCTCCGTACAGGTGTAACGGCTGTTGCCACGTGCCTTGCCGCACTGGTCGCCGCTCTCGCTCGCATCGTGGAGGGCTACCTCGCACCCGCGGTGCCGACCGTGGGGCGCCTGGTTGCTCGCGGCCAGCATCCTGAAGCACTGCGTGGCACCGACGCGGTGCGCATTCCTGATCGTCGAGGTCCTCCGCTGGAGGCCGTCGCCTAAGCGGCGACCTCTCGCACCCTCACTTCTTATGCCCGCACCGAGGCGGTGCGCTCTGCGCGCGCCCACCGGGCACCACAACGAACAGGAATCTGCAATGAACAAGTCCATGAGCATCACCCTCGCCGCGATCGCGGGCACCGCCCTCGCCCTCGCGGCACCGACTGCGGCGAGTGCGCACGCAAGCGCTAGTGCTTCCAGCACCGCGGCAGGCTCGTACAGTGTCGTGACCATTTCCATCGGCCACGGCTGCGAAGAGTCGCCGACGCAGGTCGTCACGATCGACATTCCCGAGTCGATTGCGAGCGTGACCCCGACGGTGAACCCGTCGTGGACCGTCGAGAAGGTGTTCGACGAAGCCACCGAGCAGGTGACTCAGGTGGTCTACACCTCGACCACGGGCGGTCTGCCGTCTGACTTGCGCGACACCTTCGCGCTGTCGCTCAAGCTGCCCGAGGGCGAGGCTGGCGACACCGTCGAGTTTCCCGTGACGCAAACCTGCACCGAGGGCTCGGTTGAATGGGTGGGCGACGAGGTGCCGCTCGTGACCTTGACGGCCGCTACGGGCGACGACCACGGCCACAGTGATGGAGCGAGCGACGACCACAGCACCGACGGCGCTCACCCGACCGACGCGGGCGCCGCCGTCGCGCAGGGCGACGTGCTCGCTCGCGTGCTCGGTGTTGTCGGCGTGATCATCGGCATCGTCGGCGTCGTGCTCGCCGTGCTCGCGCGCCGCTCAACGGCGACGAAGGCCTGAGCGTCATCGTGATCTCGACCTCGCGTCAACACGCGCTGACCGCGATCGGCACTGTTGCGGTCGCCCTGGGCCTTGTGCTCGGGGCGGCCGCTCCCGCGGCAGCACACAACTACGTCGTGTCGTCGACTCCTGCCGACGGCGAGATCCTCACCGCGGTGCCTGAGATGTTCGTCATCACGACCAACGACATCTTGCTCAACCTCTCGGGCGAAGCCACCGGCTTCGGCATGCTGATCACCGATGAGACAGGCGCGTACTACGGCGACGGGTGCGTCACGGTCGACGGCCGATCGATGTCGACCGCCGCGGCACTCGGGCCCGCGGGTGACTACACGCTCACGTTCCAACTCATCTCGGCCGATGGCCACACGCTGTCAGACTCTCTTTCTTTCCGTTACGAGCCACGCGACGGCGCGAGTGCGGACAGCGGATCAACGAGCGCGCCGGTCTGCCCGGGGCGCTCGGGCACCATCGACGGCGAGAACACCCCCGGCACCGATGCGTCGGCTGACCCGATCGATGAATCCGCCGTCGTGCTCGCCATCATCGGGGTCTCGGTGGGCGTGCTGGCTCTGGTTGCCGCGATCGTGGCGGTGATGATGGCCCGTAGCCGCCGCAGTTCTGGTGATGACGACACGAACGATACCGACACGAACGATACCGACACGAACGAAACCGGCGCACACGAGCCCGACGCGAACGCGGCCAACACGCCAAGCGACGACTAACCACGAATCTCATCAACAAAGCCCCGCATTCCTCCACGGGATGCGGGGCTTCGTTGGTGACGTGCACCTACGCCGTGAGCGCCGCCGTGATTGTCTTGCGACTCGTGAGCACCTGGTCGATGAGGCCGTACTCAAGTGCCTCGTCAGCGATCAGGATCTTGTCGCGGTCGATGTCTTTGTTGACCTGCTCGACCGTTCGGTTCGAGTGCTTCGAGAGCGTGACCTCGAGCCACTCGCGCAGGCGGGCGATCTCTTTGGCCTGAATCTCGATGTCGCTCGCCTGACCGCGGCCGGCGTCGCCGGTCGAGGGCTGGTGGATGAGCACGCGCGCGTTCGGCAGGGCGAGGCGCTTGCCCGGCGAACCGGCCGCGAGCAGCACGGCCGCGGCCGAAGCCGCCTGGCCCAGCACCACGGTCTGAATCTGCGGGCGGATGTACTGCATCGTGTCGTAGATCGCCGTCATGGCCGTGAACGAGCCGCCAGGGCTGTTGATGTACATGACGATGTCGCGGTCGGGG
>JBJOPU010000042.1:0-8664 GCA_046050505.1 Actinomycetota bacterium | reverse complement strand
GGTCGCCCCCGATCAATTGACGACGGATGCCCTGCGCGAGCTCGTGCCCGACCTCGCCTCGCGGCGCGGGTACGTCTCCGGCGCGCCCGCGATCGTGGCCGCAGCCCGCACGGCTCTCCGCCGGGGTGGAGTGCGGCGCGTGCACACTGACTACTTCGCCGGGTACTGACGCCGCGCGGGCTACTCGGTCAGCACGGGCTCCTGAACCCGAGCAGGTTGCCGCACCGGAGCGTCAAGCACCGGCACGGGCGCGGCGCCCGCGCGGACCGCGCGCAGCGCCCCAATGATCGAGATGAGGTCGACGACTTCTTGGAGGGCGGCTCCGGCGATGGCGGGCAAGAGGCCGACCGCGGCCACAAGCATGAGCGCGATCGAGATGGCGATGCCGAGCCAGATGCTCTGCAGCGCAATGCGCACGGTGCGCTGCCCGATGGCAACGGCGCGGGCGACGCGCGCAATGTCGTCGATAAGGATGACGACGTCGGCAGACTCGCTTGCGGCGGTCGATCCTTTCGCTCCCATCGCGATGCCAACGTCACTCACGGCGAGCACGGGTGCGTCGTTGACGCCATCGCCCACCATGACCACGGGGCGCGGTTGTGCCTCGCGGATGATGCGCACTTTGTCGTCAGGCAGGCATTCGGCATGTACCTCGGTGATGCCGAGACCCGAGGCGATAGGGCCAGCGGTGGCGGCGACGTCGCCCGTGACCATGAGGGTGCGGGTGACTCCGAGGGCGCGCAGTGCGGCGAGGGTGTCGGCGGCATCGGCGCGCACGGCATCCCGCAGCACCACGACCCCCGCAAAGCGACCGTCGATGGCCGCATAGATCACCGCTTCGCCGCTCGCGCCCGGGCGCGCGACAAGGTCGGGAGCGTGCTCGGCCACAAAGGCGGGCTTTCCGACGACCACGTCGCGGCCGCCGATCGTCGCGATGACACCGTGCGCGGGCACCTCTCGCGCGTCGATCGAGTCGAGAAGCGGGAGCCCGCGATCGATGGCCGCGCTCTGGAGCGACTCGGCGAGCACGTGCGATGAGTAGCGTTCAGCCGAGCCGACGTACTGCACGAGCTCGGTCTCGGTGAATCCAGACTCGGCGTGCGCGCCCACCACGGCAGGGCGGCCCATCGTGAGCGTGCCGGTCTTGTCGAAGGCAACGGTGCGAGCCCGCGCGAGCTTTTCTAGCGAGCCGGCGTTCTTCATGACGATGCCGCGCTTGGCGGCGCTGCTCATGCCTCCCATGAAAGCAACCGGAGCCGCGATGAGCAACGGGCAGGGCGTCGCCACGACGAGCACTTCGGCGAAGCGCACGGGGTCGCCACTCAGGGCCCATGCGATGCCGGCGATCGCGAGTGAGACCGCCGTGAAGGGAAGGGCGTAGCGGTCGGCGAGACGCACGATCGGCGCTTTGCTGTTCGTGGCCTCGCGCACGAGCTCGACAATGCGTTGATACTGCGAGTCGGCGGCGAGCGCCGTCGCCACGACCTCGACCGCGACGGGTCCGTTGACCGAGCCGCTCAACACGGCATCGCCGGCAACTTTGTCGACGGGCAAGCTCTCGCCCGTGAGCGACGACTCGTCGAAGCCGCCCAGGGCACTCGCGAGCTCTGCATCGACGGGAACGATCTCCGCCGGGCGAACGAGCAGTCGATCACCCACACACACGTCGTCGATGGCCACAGCCACCACCGCGCCGTCAGCCTCGATGCGGTGTGCCTGCTGTGGCACGCGATCGAGCAACGACCGCAGTTCGCGCTGAGCGCGGCCTGCGGCCGCAACCTCGAGCGCTTCGCCGCCCGTGAGCATGAGAACGATCAGCAAGCTCGCCCAGTACTCGCCCACGACGACCGTGCTCACGATGGCCGTCACGGCAAGAATATCAAGGCCGAACTGCTTCGAGATCAGCCCGCGAATCATGCGCACGGCTTCGACCGCGGCAATCGTGAGCGCATACAGCGAGATGAGCCATCGCGCGGCGGGCTCCAGCCCCGTCGCGACGAGAGCGCCGGCCACGAGCCCGATTCCGATCGTCACGGCCACGAGCGGAAAGCGGCGAACGAGCGCGACGAGTCGGGTCATGCCCTAGGTCTACTCCCCCACCCTGGCTGTCGCCAGTGCCGTTGGGCCTGACCCCCGGCTACTGCTGCGGCAAACGACGGCGCCGCGCCACCACAAGAGCACCACCGATGGTCAACAGGATGCCCGCCGCGAGCGCCGCTGCCCCGACCGGCGCGGCCCCGGTGTCGGCGAGTTCCGGCAGCTGAGCAGCAACGGGAAGCGCGGAGTTAATCACGACTCCGGTGGTCGGGTCGTACTGCACGGTGAAGAAGACCGCTTTCGCGTCACCGGCCGCGGCCGGGGCGAGTTCGCCAGCGTCGATCGCTCGAGCCTCATCGCTCGTCAACTCGCTCGACACCGACGCCAACTCTGCCGTGGGGTATACCAGGTCGGTGTTCCCGAACACGATGCGCAAGATGTGGGTTCCGGCGGGCACCGGGTCGGGAGCAAGCCCGCTTCTCAGCTCGAAGGTCATCTCGCCGGTGAGAGTGAGAGGGCTCGTGATCTCAAAGGTTGCGACCACGTCTGCGTTGCGAACGTACTCTTGAAACCACAGTTGCGAGTACGTGTCGTTAGGAACATCGGCTGCATCGACGACCACGGTGGCTTCAGCAATCTGTGACGGAACGAAGTCGCCGAACACCTCTGCCGTGCCCTCAGCGAACCGCAGTGAACCGGTCGTTACGCCATCGACGGTCGATTGAGAAACGATCTCGAAGGGGCCGATGCGCACGGTGTCGGGGTTCAGAGGCGCCGCAAGCAGCAGGTCAGGGGCGAGAGCGGGGTTCGACGCGACGGTGTCAACTTCGCCAGACACCAAAGCCGTGTCACACGACACCGCCACAAAGGCTGACGCCACTTCGGCAATGATCGTGCCCTCACCGAGATAGAGGTGCGCGTCTCGACCATCGAGCAACTCATCGATCGAACCAGTAAACGTGGCCGTCAACACTCCGGCGGTGTCACTCGAGACCCACCCGGCATCGCTCGCGGGGTCGAGGCGCAACAAGTAGGCCGTGTCTCCGGGGGGCGCGCTTGCCGACGACGATTGCGAGTAGGCATAGGCGCCGGTTGCGGCCGCTTCGGGCACGTCTTCGACCGAGTATCCGTAGGTGAACACCAGGGCGAGGTCGCTGGGGCCCTCGTAGTGAATCTCAAGTTGCTCACCGCTGGCGTCTTGACTCGTTTCGAGCACGACGGGCCGTGAGTCGCTCGGGCAGGTTGCCACTGACCCCGCGTTGAGAACGACCAACTCGCCACACCCCGAGAGGGCGATCGTGAGGGCGGCCACACCACCGAGTGCGAAAACCGAGCGAAGTGAACGAGTCACGGAACCACTTTTCGTTGAGAGCAACAGGAAGCGAGCACCTGACGAGTTGCCCGTGAGCGATCGCCCGGTTTCGCCGGTGTGTTGATCGTACGTTAAGTGCAGCGGCGGGTCCGGCGCGCTGTGCGTGACGCGCGTCAGCGAGCGCTTACGAGCAGGTGCAACGCTCGGCCGTGGGTACCCCCGCAAGCGCCTCATCGATGTGCTGGCCGCACCCCTGCCAGGTGACCTTGCCGCAGGCGGAGCAACGGGCGGGAGAGCACATATCGAATCCTTTCGATGGATGCGCGACGATGCGTCCGCGCGCATCACCAGTATACCCCTGGGGGTATATGACAACAAGTGCGTCGCAGACGACGGATGCCCGAGGCACGTGGCCCCGGGCATCCGGTACATCTGCTCGTGCTTAGGCCAGGCGCGACTTCAGGTTGTCGTCAATCGCCGCCAAGAAGTCTTCCGTCGTGAGGTAGGGCTGCTCGGCGCTGATGAGAATTGCAAGGTCTTTCGTCATCTTGCCGCTCTCGACCGTCGTGATGACGACGTCTTCGAGGGTCTCGGCAAAGGTGATGAGCGCCGCGTTGCCGTCGAGCTTGCCGCGGTGCATGAGGCCACGGGTCCACGCGAAGATCGACGCAATCGGGTTGGTCGACGTGGGCTTGCCCTGCTGGTGCATGCGGTAGTGGCGCGTCACGGTGCCGTGCGCCGCCTCGGCCTCAACGACCTTGCCGTCGGGGCTCGTGAGCACGCTCGTCATGAGGCCCAGCGAGCCGTAGCCCTGCGCCACGGTGTCGCTCTGCACGTCGCCGTCGTAGTTCTTGCAGGCCCAGACGTAGCCGCCCTCCCACTTCATGGCCGAGGCGACCATGTCGTCGATGAGGCGGTGCTCATAGGTGATGCCGGCGGCCTCGAACTGGCTCTTGAACTCAGCCTCAAAGATCTCTTCGAAGAGGTCTTTGAAGCGACCGTCGTACGCCTTGAGAATCGTGTTCTTCGTCGAGAGGTAAACGGGGTACTTGCGGGCGAGGCCGTAGTTGAGCGAGGCGCGCGCGAAGTCGCGAATCGACTCGTCGAGGTTGTACTGCACCTGGGCCACACCGCTGCCCGGCGACTGGTACACCTCGAACTTCTGCGGCTCTGAGCCGTCTTCGGGCGTGAACTCGACCGTGAGCGTGCCCTTGCCTTCGAAGCGGAAGTCGGTGGCGCGGTACTGGTCGCCGAAGGCGTGACGGCCGATGATGATCGGCTTGTTCCAGCCGGGTACAAGGCGCGGGATGTTCGAGATGACGATGGGCTCACGGAAGATGACGCCACCGATGATGTTGCGGATGGTGCCGTTGGGGCTCTTCCACATCTTCTTGAGGCCGAACTCCTCGACGCGAGCCTCGTCAGGCGTGATGGTGGCGCACTTCACGCCCACACCGTGCTTGATGATCGCGTGCGCCGCATCGATCGTGACCTGGTCGTCGGTCGCGTCGCGGTGCTCGATGCCGAGGTCGTAGTACTCGAGCGTGAGGTCGATCAAGCGGTCTTTGATGAACTGCCAGATGATGCGCGTCATCTCGTCGCCATCGAGCTCGACGACTGTTCCTTCGACCTTGATCTTCTCCACGGGGGTGCCTTTCCGTCAGTGATGTACCGCCGGTCAGCCTATCGGTTCACCCCGGTTGTCTCGATGTCGAGATAGATCGGCGCCCCCGAGATCGGAGGCACCGTCTACCCTGGGGAGCATGGGGACGTTAAGACTCGAAGAGCTCTCGGCCAAGACCATCGTGGCGGCGAACCGCCTGACCTTGCGACCGGGCCAAGAACAGTTCGTCACGCCGGTGTCATACTCGGCCGCCGACGCCTATGTGAACCCGACGACCACCTGGGCACGCGTCGTGCTCGACGGTGACGACCTCGTGGGATTCATCCGCGGCAACTTCGACGCCGACAACCCGAAACCCGAGTTTCGCAGCTGCATTTGGCGCATCAATGTGGATGCCACGGCGCAAGGCCGCGGCATCGGCAAGTTCGCCGTGCACGCCCTCGCCGACGAAGCTCGCCAGCGCGGATTCCACACCGTCACGGTCATCTGGGAAACCGGAGACGACGGCCCGGGCGAGTTCTTCCGCCACATCGGCTTCGTCGAGACCGGCGACACCGAGTACGGCGAGAAGATCGGCTCGCTCACCATCTGATGTCGGCGCCGCTCGACTTCGGCGGTGCCGTGCTGCTCGTCGTCGCCGACATCCCACCGGGCCGCCTCATGACCTACGGCGACGTCGCCGCCGAGCTGGGGTCACGAGGCGCGCGCGCCGTGGGGCGCGTGATGGCAACGGAAGGCTCGTGCGTGCCGTGGTGGCGAGTGGTGCGGGCCGACGGTCGGCCTCCCGAGGGGCATGAGGCCGAGGCGCTCGCCCACTATCGGGCCGAAGGCACGCCCTTGCGCGCGAGCTCAGCCGGGCACGACCCGCACGCGTACCGCCTCGACCTGCAGGCGGCACGCTGGGCGCCTTCCTAGCCCACGACCCATCGCGGCGCTACTGTGCCACAGAGCGGCGAGCGCCGCGCATCCCGAACCCCGGAGGTTCTCGTGACCGACTCGACCACTCCCGCCCCGCGCCCGCGCAGCACGAAGACCGCGGCCGCGGCCGCGACTGCCAAGGCCGCCAAGGCTCCGGCAGCGACCGCGGCACCGGCCGCTGAGCCCGTCGCCGCGCCCGCCGCCGCCACGCCAGCACCGCTCGCCGACCAGTTGATGGCGCTCGACCTGAGTGCCGCACCCGGCTTCTTTCGCGCGCTCGTCGACTTTCGCTTCACGACGTTCATCACGCGCCGAATCGCCGGATTCATCTACGCGATCTTGCTCGTCAGCATCGTGCTCTCGGGCCTCGTCGCGTTCTTCAGCGTCGTCGTGACCGGTGTCGGCCTCATGACGGGCGGGCAGCCCGTCCCGGGCCTGCTGACCGTCGTCGCCGCCATCGTCGGGGCGCCGATCGCCACGCTCGTCGCCGTCGTGCTCGCGCGCATGATCGTCGAGGTCAACGTCGCCCTCGTGGCGATCGCCGAGAACACCGCGGGGCTGCGCCGCCGCTAGCGGTTGCGGGGCGGATGCTCGCGCGCGGTCAGAACGCCGCCACGAGCATCCCGCCGCCTGCGCCGACGAGCACCACGGCCCACGCCGGCACGCGCACCACCATGAGCAGCACCGTGCACAGCACCGCGAGCGCCACGGTTGGAGCGTCGACGAGAGCGCTCGTCGCCACAGGGTCGTAGAGCGCGGCGGCGAGCACGCCCACGACCGCGGCACTCGCTCCGCGCACGAGGGCTTGCACGCCCGGCCGTGACTGCAGCGCCGACCAGAACGGCAGCACGCCCACGATGAGCAGCAGCCCGGGCACGAAGATCGCCACGAGCGCGACGCCCGCGAGCAGCAGGCCCTCAACGCCGGGCGCCATGACGGCTCCCAGGTAGGCGGCAAAGGTGAAGAGCGGCCCCGGCACCGCCTGCGCGGCCCCATAGCCCGCGAGAAACTGCGACTCGGTCACCCAGCCTGGCGTCACCACGGCGACCTCGAGCAGCGGCAACACGACGTGCCCGCCGCCGAACACGAGGGCGCCCGCGCGCGCGAACGCGTCGGCAACGGCGAGCGGCTGATTCGGCATGAGCGCGGCGAGCACGGGCAGCGCCACGAGCAGGGCTGCGAGCACCGCGAGGCACGCGGCCCCCGCGCGACGCGAGATTGGGATGCTCAGCGCCCGCACCTCTCCCGCCGCACCCCCACGGCAGAGCATGAGACCCGCGGCTGCGCCGAGCGCGATCGCCGCCAGGGTCGCCCAGCCCGCGCCGACGAGCAGCACGACCAACGCCGCCGCCACGGCAATCGCCGCGCGGCGCACGTCGGGAGTCAGCGTGCGCGCCATGCCCCACACCGCGTGCGCCACGACTGCCACGGCAACGACCTTGAGCCCCGCGATGAGCCCTTCGGCGAGCGGGCCCTCGAGCAAGGGTGCTCCGAGGGCGACGAGCACGAGCAGCACCGCGCTCGGCAGCGTGAACGCGATGAACGCGGCCAGGCCGCCGAGTAGCCCCGCACGATGCAGCCCGAGCACGAATCCCACTTGGCTCGACGCCGGGCCCGGCACGAACTGCGCCAGGGCCACGAGCTCGCCGTAGGCCTGCTCGGTGATCCACCGGCGGCGCACCACGAGGTGCTCGCGAAAGTAGCCGAGGTGCGCCACGGGTCCACCGAAAGACGTGAGGCCGAGCACCGTGAATGCGCGCAGCACCTCGAGCGGGGTGCCCTGCGGCCGCGCGGGCTCGACGGCGTCGGCGGGCTCGGGCGCAGCATCCGTCGGCTGATCGCTCACACCGCGAACCCTAGCGAGCCGCGGTGAACACGACTATACGAGCGACTCGCGCCAGGCCGCGTGCAGCTGCGCAAACTTGCCCGTGCCCGCGATGAGCTCGGCGGGCGTGCCGTCTTCGATCACGCGGCCGTGCTCCATAACGAGAACGCGATCAGCGATCGCGACGGTCGAGAGCCGGTGCGCGATGATGACGGCCGTGCGATCGGCGAGCAGGGTCTGCAGGCCGAGCTGCACGAGGCGCTCGCTCGGAATATCGAGCGAGGCCGTGGCCTCATCAAGAATCAGTACGACGGGGTCGGCCAAGAACGCGCGAGCGAACGAGATCAACTGTCGCTGCCCCGCCGAGACGCGGCCGCCGCGCTTATTGACGTCGGTCTCATAGCCCTGGGGCAGTGACTCGATGAAGTCGTGCGCGCCGACGGCCTTCGCCGCCGCGACGATCTGCTCGCGAGTCGCTTCGGGGTTGCCGAGCGCGATGTTGTCGGCCACGGTGCCCGAGAACAAGTACGCCTCTTGCGTGACCATGACGATCGCGCGCCGCAGGTCTTTCGGGTGCAACTTGCGCAAGTCGACGTCGTCGAGCGTCACGGCGCCCTCGGTCGGGTCGTAGAACCGCGCGATGAGCTTGGCGAGCGTCGACTTGCCGGCCCCCGTCGTGCCGACGAGAGCGATCGTCTGCCCCGCCGGAATCGTCAGCTCGAGGTCGGGCAGCACCACAGCGTCGTGGTTGTACGAGAAGCGCACCCTGTCGAAGTGCACGGTGCCGCGCGCCTTCCACAGGTCGATGGGCGTCGTGGGGTCGGGCACGCTCGGCTTCTCTTCGAGCACGCCCGAGATCTTCTCGAGCGCGGCCGCGGCCGACTGGTACGAGTTGTAGAACATCGCCATCTCTTCGGCGGGGTCGAAGAACCGCCGCGTGTAGAGCAC
>JBJOPU010000041.1:0-8692 GCA_046050505.1 Actinomycetota bacterium | reverse complement strand
GCCAGCGCTCGTCGGTCGAAGGTCGTCGCTCATCGTGCTCAGCCTAAATCAGGCAGCCGGGGCAGAAATCGCACCCATGAGGGCGCGCAGAAACCGTCGCGCGATGAGAACGCGCGCGAGCAACAGCCCGGGCAGCAACGGCCAGCCCCACCAGGCGGCGGGCCGCGCGAAACTGCGCACCGTGAGCCAGACCGAGCCGTCGGCCGTCTGCTCGAGCGTGAACGACTCTTCGCCCGAGAACGGATGCCCCGGCAGGGTTCCGACGGCATACATGACGCGCTGCTCTTCCTCTTCGAGCAACACGACGCGCGTCGGCAGCGGAAGCCACAGGGCACGGCCCACTTCGAGGCCCACGACGATGATGTCGCCGGGGCGCACGTGCCGCTCGCCACTCGCCGTGTAGACCTCGTCGCCCGCACCTACCTGGGCTGCCTCAACGGGCTCACCCGAGGCGGCGTACTCGACGTGGTGGTAGGTGAGCTCAGCATCCCCCGCGCTCACGGGGGTGATGCGCACGCCCATGCCCGCGCCTCGATACACCCCGCCCGTGAGCAACTCGTCGACGGCGTAGTTCCAGCGCTCATCACCGTGGCCGATGCGACCACGCATCTCGAGCGGGCGGTACCCCTGCGGCGGATACTGCATCAGATCGGGCGCTTGGCTCGCACCGACGGCCGCATACGTCACCGACTGTTGTTGGCGGGCGCTGTCGCGAGAGCTTTCGGCGGTCACATACCCCAGCGTACGGCGCGCTACCGTGGAAAAATGCGCCACGACGGTCGCCCCATCGCCTTGTCGCCGACGCAGCGGATGCTCATCTCGACGTTGCTCGACGAGCTTGCGCCCGCTCGACCTGACCTCGCCCGTCAAGCGGCTTCGGCACGAGCGATCTCGAACTGCGACTGCGGATGCCCATCGATCGACATCGTGACGGCCCCGCAATCAGCCCTCCTCGTGACTGACGCGTCGCGCGACACCCCTCCTCACGACGACATGGATCTCTTTGCCCACTCGCCCGACGGCGGGGTGTATGCGGTTGTGAGCGTGCGCAACGGTCAGCTCACCGAGCTCGACTGCACGTCTCACGGAGACACCCCGCCTTTCCCACGCGAAATTCCAGACCTTCACGGCTGGACCTTCAGCGGCCAGCGCGTCGGCTGGAGCGGCCGCTCAGACGCGTGAGCCTCGGGCCATCTCTTTGGCGGCACTCCTGAATCGAAGGAAGAAAACGGGCAAAGTCGCTCGTTCTTCCTACGATTCGGGATTGTGCGCAAGAAGACTCCTGCGCCGAGCGCAGCGCGCGGGGCGCGCGCGCAGCGCGGGGCGTGCTAAAGCCCGAGGTGCTCGCTCAGGGCTTCGACGATGAGGCCGTGGTCGATCTCGTGCGGGAGGCCCGAGACGGCGATCGTGCCAACGACGCCGACGCCGCGAATGGCGAGCGGGAAGCCTCCGCCGTGGCCCGCGAACTGGCGCGGATCCATCCAGGGGGCTGCCTCGAGCTCGTGGCTGTCGAGAATCGGAAACCGCAAGCCCACGAGGTAGCTCGAGGCGCCGAACTCGCGCACCGTGCGCTTCTTGCGCTCAATCCACACGTCGTTGTGCGCCGAGGTGCCGGGCAGCGCACAGTGGAAGAGGCGCTGCTCACCCAGTGCGATGTCGATCGTGATGGCCTGGCCACGCGCGAGGGCGCGGTCGCGCAGGTTCGAGCCGAGCATCCACGCGTCATCGTGGCTGAAAGTCGTGAACTGCAGGCGTTCTTCTTGCGCGATGACCTCGGCGATGAGGGCCTCGCGCGCGGCGCGGTCAGTAGTCATGTGCTCAGTGTGGCGCACGCGCGAGGGCACGCAAATAGCGGCGCGTGTAGATCGCTTGCACGAGGCGTAGCACGGGGGCGCCGAGCATCCAGATGCCGGGGGCCGGGCGCGAGAAGCCCTGCACGACCACGCGCACGACGCCCGCGTCGTCGATCGTCACGAGAAACGCTTCTTCGCCGCGTTCGGGATGCCCCGGCAGGGTTCCGTAGACGAACCCCCGCCGCGCCGGCTCATCCACCACCGCGAGCACGCGCGCGTAGGCCTTGACCGGCACAACGCCCAGCAGCGGAATCGTCAGCGTCACGTCGTCGCCCACGACCACCCGCGGTGTGCTGACACGGATGCCCGCTCCGCGCTGCAGCCCCCACGCGAGCACCTCGTCCGTGGCCGACGCCCACCGCTCGGCACCCGAGCCAATCGCGGCCTCGTGTCGAAACACCCGGAACCCTGCGGGCACCCGTTCGGGCTCAAGGTTCAGGCTGCCGCCGGTGGGCGCGTAACTCAGCTCGGGTCGCGCCACAGCATCCACCGCCTCAGCCCTACTTCTTGTCTTTCGCCTTTTCGACGTCGCCCGAGAGCGCGGCGATGAAGGCCTCTTGCGGCACCTCGACGCGGCCCACCATCTTCATGCGCTTCTTGCCCTCTTTTTGCTTTTCGAGCAGTTTGCGCTTGCGGGTGATGTCACCGCCGTAGCACTTGGCGAGCACGTCTTTGCGCATCGCGCTGATCGACTCGCGCGCGATGATGCGGGCGCCGATTGCGGCCTGAATCGGCACTTCGAACTGCTGGCGCGGAATGAGCTTCTTGAGGCGCTCGGTCATGAGCACGCCGTAGGCATAGGCCTTCTCGCGGTGCACGATCGCGCTGAACGCGTCGACTGCTTCGCCCTGCAAGAGAATGTCGACCTTGACCAGGTCAGCTTCTTGGTCGCCCGCGGGTTCGTAGTCGAGGCTTGCGTAGCCGGCCGTCTTGCTCTTCAGGTGGTCGAAGAAGTCGAAGACGATCTCGCCGAGCGGCATCGTGTATTTGATCTCGACGCGATCTTCACCGAGGTAGTCCATGCCGATGAGGTTGCCGCGGCGACTCTGGCAGAGCTCCATGATGGTGCCGACATAGTCTTTCGGCGCCAAGATGGCCGCGCGCACCATGGGCTCGCTGACGGCCGCGATCTTCGCGCCCGTCGGAAACTCGCTGGGGTTGGTGACCGTGAACTGCTTTTTGTCGTCGGTCGTGACCTCGTACGTCACGCTCGGCGCCGTCGAGATGAGGTCAAGGCCAAACTCGCGCTCGAGGCGCTCGGTCACGATCTCGAGGTGCAGCAGGCCCAAGAATCCGCAGCGGAAGCCGAAGCCGAGCGCCACCGAGGTCTCGGGCTCGTAGTTGAGCGAAGCGTCAGACAGTTTGAGCTTGTCGAGCGCCTCGCGCAGCACCGGGTAGTCACTGCCGTCGATCGGGTACAGCCCCGAGAAGACCATGGGCTTGGGGTCGGTGTAGCCAGCGAGAGCATCGGTCGCGGGCTTCTGCGCGTTGGTGACCGTGTCACCGACCTTCGACTGGCGCACGTCTTTCACTCCGGTGATGAGGTAGCCGACCTCGCCGACTCCCAGACCCTTGCTGGGGGTGGGTTCGGGGGCGCTCACGCCGATTTCGAGCAACTCGTGCGTGGCTCTGGTTGACATCATCTGGATGCGTTCGCGCGGGCTCAGCCGGCCATCCACCATGCGCACATAGGTCACGACCCCGCGATACGAGTCGTAGACCGAATCGAAAATCATCGCGCGGGCCGGAGCATCGGGGTTCCCCGTCGGCGCGGGAATCTGCCGCACGACCTCATCGAGCAAGCCTTCGACGCCCATGCCCGTCTTGCCGCTCACGCGCAGCACGTCGTCGGGGTTGCCGCCGATGAGCCCCGCGAGCTCTTTCGCATACTTTTCGGGGTCGGCAGCCGGCAGGTCGATCTTGTTGAGCACGGGGATGATCGTCAGATCGTTCTCGAGCGCCAAGTAGAGGTTCGCCAAGGTCTGGGCCTCGATGCCCTGAGCCGCGTCGACGAGCAGAATCGCACCCTCGCACGCCGCGAGCGAGCGGCTGACTTCGTAGGTGAAGTCGACGTGACCGGGGGTGTCGATCATGTTGAGCGCGTAGGTAACGGGCTTGCCGCCCTCGGCGGGCGCGAGCGCCCAGGGCATGCGCACAGCCTGGCTCTTGATGGTGATGCCACGCTCACGCTCGATGTCCATGCGGTCGAGGTATTGCGCGCGCATGTCGCGGTCGCTCACGACTCCCGTGATGCCGAGCATGCGGTCGGCAAGGGTCGACTTGCCGTGGTCGATGTGCGCGATGATGCAGAAGTTGCGAATCAGCGTCGGGTCGGTCGCGGCGGGGGCGAGCGGCGTGAGGGCGCGAGGAGACATTTGGTGACATTCTCCCATGAGGCCGGGCCGACCGTAGACCGTCGAGTGGCCGACAGCACAGAGCACCTGGTAACGTAAGCGGTTGGCTTGCGTGTCAGAAAGCCCTCTCTCTTTCGACACGGAATGCGGCTGGGATTTTCGCCGTGATGTTCGCATCGCACCGGCACCCCACCCCGGCCGCACAAACACAATGTTCACCAAGAACGCTTAGTTCATCTCGAAGAAGGCACACACGTGGCAAACATCAAGTCGCAGATCAAGCGCATCAAGACCAACCTGAAGGCGCAAGAGCGCAACAAGGCGATCAAGAGCGAGCTCAAGACCGCCATCCGTCGCACCAACGAGGCCGTCGCCTCCGGTGACAAGGCCACCGCTGAGGCCGCGCTCAAGAACGCGACCAAGAAGCTCGACAAGGCCGTGAGCAAGGGCGTCATTCACGAGAACCAGGCGGCGAACCGCAAGTCGTCGATCGCCAAGAAGGTTGCGGCGCTCTAGCCCCACCCTGACTTACATAACGCCCTCGCCGGTTCGCCGGCGGGGGCGTTGTTTGTGTCGCAGAACTAGACGGCGACGCCGCGGTCGGCAACGATGCGCACGAGCGACTCGAGCGCATAGATCGGGTCGCGGGCCGCGCCCTTGACGGCGGCATCTGTCTCGGCGGCGGCGAGAATCGCGCGGCCGAGGCCTTCTTCGGTCCAACCCTGCAGGTCGCGCCGCGCGCGATCGACTTGCCATGGGGCGAGCCCCAGTTGCGAGGCCGTCTGCGCGCCCGAGCCACGCGTGCCGCCCACCTTGGCCATCGTGCGCAACTTCATCGCAAAGGCCGCGACCATCGGCACGGGGTCGGCGCCCGTCGCGAGCGCGTGACGCAAGAGCCCGAGCGCTTCGCCGTGCCGCCCCGCGATGGCTGCGTCGGCAACGGCGAACGAGTTGGTCTCGACGCGACCGCCGTAGTACTTGGCCACCGTCTGCTCGGTGATCTCACCCTCGGTGTCGGCCAGCAATTGCTGGCACGCGCCGGCAAGCTCCGCGAGGTCGTCGGTGAAGGCGCTCACGAGCGTGCGCAGCGCGGCGGGAGCGATGGCCCGACCCGCGTGCCGAAACTCTGCCGCGGCGAAGTCGGCGCGATCACGATCGCGCTTGAGCTCACTGCACAGCACTTCGATGCCGCCGCCCGTGCCCTGGCGAATGGCGTCGAGCAGTTTCTTGCCGCGCACTCCCCCGCCGTGACGAATCACGACCACGACGTCGTCGGCCGGGGCCGCGATGTACTCGAGCGCTTCTTCGAGAAAGGCGTCGTTCATGGTCGCGGCGCTGTCGACGCGAATGAGTCGCGGTTCGCCGAAGAGCGATGGGCTCGCCAGGGTGATGAGCTCACCGGGCGCGTAGGCGTCGGCGCGCAGGTCGTGCACCTCGAGGCTCGCGTCGCGCTCGCGCAGGGCATCCCGCAACAAGCGATTCGCCCGCTCGGCCAAGAAGTCTTCGGGGCCCGTGACGAGAATGACCGGGGCCGAGCGAATCTGGTGCCATGCCACTTGCGGGATGCTGGCCGCAACCCGCGCAGACCCCGCGGGCTTCTTCGGCGCAGCCATGGGGCTCCTCGTGGTTGGCGAACTCGGCAGGCCCAGCCTACCCAGGCCCGCCGACGGAGCCTCTCTCCACCCAGACCCGCAGGGCAAGCCCTGCCCCGCTCGTCCGCGTGCTCGCCGAAATCAGCGCGAGCCCGTGCAGGTCACTGCGCACGATCGTCGAACCGGAGGCGTCGAGCACGGCGAGCGTGGCGGGCGCCGGGTGCCCGTAGGTGTTGTCGGCTCCCACGCCGATGAGCGCGAGCGGCGCATCGAGATCGGTGTAGAGCTGCTCGAACTGGTCGGGTGACCCGTGATGGCTGACCTTGATAATGTCGACGGCGGCGAGGTCGTGGGTGGCGGCGAGCATGCGTTGGGCATCCGCCCCCAGATCGCCGAGCGCGAGCATGCTGGGGCACGAGCCGCACTCGGGGGTTCCCCGCACGTCGACGATGATGCTCGCGTCATTGCCGGGCTCGACGCCGCGATGCGCGGGCGGCCACAGCACACGCCAGCGATACTCGCCGAGCATGCCCCGTGCGCCTTCCGTCACCGAGTCGATCGCCGCTCCGCCTGCGGCGAGCTGTTCAACGACCCGTTCATCACTCTCGCGACCCGTGGGCCCGACGAGCACGCGATCAACGCGACCGACGAGAGCGGGGGTGCCGCCCGCGTGGTCGAGGTCGAAGTGCGTGAGCACGAGAAGGTCGACGCGGTCGATGCCGAGCGTGTCGAGGCACGCCTCGAGAAGCTCGGGAGTGGCTCCGGTGTCGATGAGGGCAACGTCATCGTCGCTCCGCACCACCACCGCGTCGCCTTGACCGATGTCGCACTGGGCGACCCGCCAATCGCCCGGCCGCCCCAGTGCGTGCAGAGCAGCGGTGCCCGCGGTCGCCCCCATGACCACGACCACCGCGGCCGCCGCGGCGACGGCCACGCGGCGGCGCAGTCGCGGCGAACCGAGCGGAGCCGGAACTCCCGCGGCCACGAGCATGGCCACCGTGAGGGCTGCGAGCAACATGGCTCCCCCGGCACCCTCGGGCCAGGGCATCACGGCGCCCGGAAGGTCGGCGCAGACGCGCGCGACACCCGCGATCCAGGCGGCCGGAAGCCACGCGATACCCGCCACGAGCACGGCAAGCGGCGGGACTATGGGCGCGAGCAAGCACGCGATCATGCCGACGATCGTCGCCACGGGCGCGGCAGGCGCGGCGAGCACGTTCGCGATCACGCCGACGATCGGCACTTCGGGCGCGAGCAGAATGAGCACGGGTTGGCACGCGATTTGCGCCGCGAGGGGCACGGCGATCGCCAGAGCGAGGGGCGCGGGCAGCACGCGTTCGAGCACGGCTGCGAGCGGGCCTGCCAACACCAGCAGCGCCGCCGTCGCGAGCACCGAGAGCACGAAGCCGTACTCGCGCGCTATCCACGGGTCGAGAATGACGATTCCGAGCACGGCAAGCCCGAGCACCGGTAGGCCGCGTGCCGGTCGACCGCTCACGAGCGCGAGCAGCACGACACTCGCCATCACGGCCGCCCGCACGACGCTCGGCTCGGGCGTGACGAGCACAACGAATCCCCCGAGCACCACGAGCGCCACGACGACGCGCACGGCACGCGGCCATCGCGCGAGAGCCCCGAGGCCCAACACGAGCCCGACGACAATTGCGCAATTGGCCCCCGACACGGCCGTGAGGTGGCTTAAGGCACTGCTCTTCATGTCGGCATCGAGATCATCGCTCACGGCGGTTGTGTCGCCAATCGCGAGGCCGGGCAAGAGCGCTGCGCCGTCGCCCGCAAACGGCGCCATGAGCGCGAGAAAGCCCGCGCGCAAGTGATCGGCGCCGCTCACGAGTGCGGGGGCCAACGATACGGGCTCGAGAGCCGCGACGGGCCGCACAAGAGCAACCCGGTCGTCTCCCACGTCGAGGGCGATCAGTCGCACCCGCCCCTCGAACCGCGCGCCGAGCGAGTGTCGCTCGACGATCTCGAGCCCCAGAATGCGCACGGGAACCCGCGCCCCCACGAGCTCGGTCTCGGTTCGTACGGCGACCACGAGTGCATCGGCACTGACCCCGCCCCAGCCGCTGCCGAATCCGGTGCCGGGGGGCGGCGGCACGACAGACTGCTCGAGTTCGAGCACGACCGACACGGTGCCGCCGTTCTCGAGCGCATCGGCCAGCGCGGGCGGCGTGCGCGCTGGTGCCGCGAGAGCGACCGCGGCTGCCATGACCGCGATCGCGAGCACGCTCGGGATGCTCACCACGAGCAGCTCGCGCGCCCGAGCCGCGCGGCGTGAGCGCGGGAGACGCACGACCCCGGGCAGCGCTGGGCCCGAGCTCGGCATCCGCGCGCACCACAGCCACACGAGCCCGCCCAGCGCCCCGGCCCCCGCCGTGAGCATCACGGCCACGGCTGCCCCCGGAACCCCCACGAGCACGACCGCAGTCAGCCACCCGGCGAGGGCGGGGATCGCGAGGCGAGCATCCACGACCCGCTCGCGCGCGACCGCGCGCTGCTCGTCGGCGTCGACCGCCTCGCTCACACCGTGGCCTGGTCGCGCATGCCGTCGAGGGTCTTCTCGCCGATGCCACTCACGGCCGAGAGCTCGTCGACACTGCGGAACGGCCCGTTCTCGACACGCCACGCGATGATGCGCGCGGCGAGGGCAGGGCCCACGCCCGGCAGTGTTTCGAGGGCCGTGGCATCGGCCGTGTTGATGTTGACGCGACCGTCGCTTGCCACACCCGAGGTGGCGCCCGGTGCCGCGGCCGGCACCTCGCCGACGCGGGGCACGCGCAGCTGCTCGCCGTCGGCGACGACGCGCGCGAGGTTGACGCCCGTGAGGTCGGCATCGGGCGCAGGGCCTCCTGCGCTCGCGATGGCATCGACGACG
>JBJOPU010000040.1:0-8709 GCA_046050505.1 Actinomycetota bacterium | reverse complement strand
GCCCGATTCAATTAAGCGACGGCCGGTCTGGATGCCCGCGCCGAGCACCGTGTCGGGCGCACACGCGACGCGCAAGCCGAGGCGATGCGCTTCATCGAGCAGGGCCTGGCCGCTCACGAGGTCGAGCGCAAACGGCTTCTCGCTCCATACGTGCTTGCCCGCCGCAAGAGCGTCGAGAGCCACGGGAACGTGGGCGGCGGGAATTGTGAGATTGACGACGATCTCAATGTCGTCGCGAGCCAGCAACTCGGCGACGGAACCGCTCGAGGACACGCCGTACTCGGCCGCGCGCGCGGCGGCGCGATCCGTGTCGAGGTCAGCGACCATGACGACGCGCACGTCGGCCGCGCGCGTCAGGTTGTCAAGATACTGCTGGCTGATGACGCCCGCCCCGATCACGCCGACGCCGACGGGGGCGCTCACAGCTCGACCCCCAACGAGCGCACGAAGGCAACGCTGGCGGCAATGCCCGTGAACAGGTCGCCGGCGAACTCGTCAAACTCGATGACCGGGCGGGCGTGGGGTGCCGCCGCGAGAATCTCGCTGATGGGCATCGCGCCCTGACCCGCGGGCTGCTGCAGCGCCGTATCGCGCGAAACAGGGCCGTCTTTGATGTGCAGCGCGACCACGCGCTCTCCGAGCCGGCCGAGCAAGGCAACGGGGTCGACGCCGCCGACGGCGCTCCAGTAGGTGTCGAGTTCGAGAGCCACGGGGGCATCGCCCAGCGCGTCAGCGAACACCTCGAGTGCAGGAGTGCCATCGACGAGAGTCTCGAGCTCCCACCAGTGGTTGTGATACGCCACCTGCAACCCATGGTCGGCGGCCTGTCGAGCGATCTCGGCGAACTCGGCGGCGAGGGCCGCGACATCTGTGCGCGTGGTCCAGCGTTCTTCGGGGATGTACGGGTCGATGAGCGTTGTCACGCCGAGTCGACGGGCGGCCGCGAAAGCTGCCTCGTGCACCCCACCGTGCAGGGTCACGTGCGAGGTCGGAGCCGTCAGCCCCGCCGCGGCAAGTGCGGGCTCTAGCGTGTCTACGGCCTCAACCAGGCCGAAGGGCTCGACCGTGTGAAAGCCGAGGTCGGCGAGCCGCAGAGTGGTCGCAGCCGGATCAGCCGCGAGGGCGTCGCGCACGGAATACAGCTGCACAGAGGCGGAGGGACGGGGCACGGCAAGACTCCTCGGTGGTGGTGGCGATCGCGATCAACGCGCGCTCGATGCACCCACTCTACGGGCGCTTCCCCTACGGGGCCAAGATAGGTATGACCTAAGCGGATTCCGGTGTCGCCGCCGTCGTGAGTGCGGGACGCGTGACCAGTCGGGCCGCACGAACAATGCCGAAGACGACGAGCCAGGCGATGCCGATCGTCGTCGCAACGAGTTCGAGTCGGCTGCCGAAAACGGCGTTCCAACGAGCCAGCGAGAGCAATCCACCCATTGCCGCGACGACACCCACCGCAAGCGCCATCAGAAGTGTGATGCCGCTCATGGCGCGATGCCCCGGCGCGAACGCGACCTGCAACATGGCCCAACACGCTCCGGCGAACGCCGCGATCGCGGCCAGGGTATGCACCAGATCTTGCACGGTGAACGTGTTGCCCAGCGGCAGTGGGCATGACTGCGTGCACGGGACTTGCGAAGCGATGAAGAATGCCGAGCAGGCGAACGCCAGCGTGAGAGCAGGGGTGCCGCGGCGCAACAGTGCGGGTCGGCTGCGAAGATCGCGCATCGACCACGCCACGAGCAATCCGCCCGCGACGAGCAACAGCAAGGCCGCCCGAAACTGTTCGGCCGTTGGCTCGCCCAGTGCGCCCAACTCGCTGACGTACAGCTCGCGAGGCACGCGAGCACGGGCGAGCCAAATCAGCACGAGCGCGGCCGCTAGGAGGAGGGCGCCGATGATGGCGAGCGCGGCATCCCGATGCCGCCGAGGGCTATCGATCACGAGCAATCAGCCGACGTCGACCGAACCGAGACCACACAACGCACGACTTCGGCACCTTTCACGAACAGACGCGACGATCAGCGCCCATGCTACGGGCACGGGCGGCGATGCCGAACTCGGGTCTTCTCGGGGATGTGACAGGGCGTTAACACGGGCGACCCGAGCGTCGTGTTCACTGGGCTCAGCACGGGGAGGATAAACGAGCGATGACGACGATGCGCGCGATGGTGATGACGGGGGTCGGTGGGCCCGAGATGCTCCAGGCGGCCGCGGTGCCGATGCCCGTGCGGGCCGGAGCCGAGGTACTCGTGCGCGTGCACGCCACTAGCGTGAACCCCATCGACGTCAAGACGCGGGCCGGTCGCGGATCAGCAGCCGCGATTCGCCATTACCCCGCGGTGCTCGGCTATGACATCGCGGGCACCGTCGTCGAGTCGGCCTATCAGTCGCACGCGTTTGCTCCCGGCCGAGAGGTCTACGGCATGACGATCGTGCCGCGTCTCGACGGCGGCAACGCCGAGTTTGCCGTCGTGCCCGAACTCTTTCTCGCTGCGAAGCCCCCGTCGCTCACCATGAACGAGGCAGCCGCGGTGCCGCTCGCGGCGCTCACCGCGTGGGGCATGGTCGTCGACGTCGCGCGAGCGCACGAAGGCCAACGGATGCTCATCCACGCCGGTGCGGGCGGCGTCGGCCACTTCGCGGTGCAGTTGGCGCGGTACTTCGGCGCAAGTGTGACGGCGACGTGTTCCACGGCCAACGTCGCGTTCGTGCGCGAGCTGGGGGCGACGCGCGTCATCGACTACACGACCACGCGCTTTGAGCACGAGGTGCACGACCACGACGTCGTGATCGACCTCATCGGCAATGTGCACGACGACACGGGCACCCGATCTCTCGCGACCCTGCGCCCCGGCGGGCTGCTCGTCAACGCGCCGAGTGGCAGTTGGCCGACCATGCTCGATGATGCCAGGGCTGCGAACGTGCGCGCGACCGACTACAAGGTCTCACCGAACGGTGCGACCCTGGCCGTCATCACGCGCATGATCGAGGCGGGTGATGTGCGCGTGCACGTTGATCGCGTGCTGCCGCTTGACGAGCTCGCCGAGGCGCACCGCCTGGTCGAGTCGGGCCACACCCGGGGCAAGGTCGTGGTGGAGGTTGCGCGCGCCTAGAGCAGTGCATCCGTCGACTGTCGCGTGCCGCGCCGCCCCATAGCTTGTGGTGCCGGGAACGAGAATGGCCCCGCCAGAGGCGGGGCCATTCTCGCGTCGCGCCGCACGAGCGGCGAGGCGACAGTGAACGCTAAACGGCGTTGACGTCGAGCGGGATGCCCGGGCCGAAGGTCGTCGAGAGCGAGCCCTTCTGCAGGTAGCGTCCCTTCGAGCTCGACGGCTTGAGGCGCATGACCTCGTCGAGCGCCGCCTTCAGGTTTTCGTGCAGCTGCTCTTCGCTGAACGAGGTCTTGCCGATGATGAAGTGCACGTTGGCGTGCTTGTCGACGCGGAACTCGATCTTGCCGCCCTTGATGTCGGTCACGGCCTTCGCCACATCGGGGGTCACGGTGCCGGTCTTCGGGTTGGGCATGAGGCCACGGGGGCCGAGCACCTTGCCGAGACGGCCGACCTGGCCCATGAGCTCGGGGGTCGAGACCGCCGAGTCAAAAGCTGTGTAGCCGCCCGCGACCTTTTCGATGAGCTCAACGCCACCGACCTCGTCAGCACCGGCCGCAATAGCGGCCTCGGCTGCCGGGCCCGTCGCGAAGACGATGACGCGGGCGGTCTTGCCCGTGCCGTGGGGAAGGTTGACGGTGCCACGCACCATCTGGTCTGCCTTACGCGGGTCGACGCCGAGCTTGAGCGCGACCTCAACCGTTGAGGTGGTGTTCTTTGAGCCGGTCTGACGAGCGACAGCCACGGCCTCAGTCGTGGAATAGAACTTGCCGTCTTCGATCTTCTCGGCCGCGGCCCGGTAGGCCTTCGACTTCTGTGCCATGTTGTGTCTCCTAAAAGTGAGTTCGCGGTTGGCGAGCCTGGCTGGCTCTCCCGCTGATGTGTTCGAGCTGGTGGGAGGTGACGATGCACCTCGGCGCTAACGACCTGCCGTGACGAGTTGGTGTCACGACATCACCGGTCGAATAGCGACAAATCGCTATTCGACGGTGATGCCCATGCTGCGAGCAGTGCCGGCGATGATCTTCTCGGCCGCCTCGATGTCGTTGGCGTTGAGGTCAACCTGCTTCTGCTCGGCGATGGCGCGAACCTGCTCTTTGGTGAGCTTGGCCACCTTGACGGTGTGCGGGGTCGACGACCCCTTCTGCACGCCCGCTGCCTTCTTGATGAGCTCTGCGGCCGGCGGGGTCTTGAGGATGAACGTGAACGAACGGTCTTCGTACACGGTGATCTCAACCGGGATGACGTTGCCACGCTGGGCTTCGGTCGCCGCGTTGTAGGCCTTGCAGAACTCCATGATGTTGACGCCGTGCTGACCGAGCGCCGGGCCGATGGGCGGGGCGGGGTTGGCGGCGCCGGCCTGGATCTGCAACTTGATCAGACCCGTGACCTTCTTCTTCGGTGCCATGTTCTTCTTCTTTCTGTCGAGCAGCATCCGGGTGGATGCTGCGCTCCCGCCTGCGCGCCCGTTGCGCGCCGCGGTCGCGCTGGAGCTTTGAGAATTGCAACGCAATTCCGCGACGCCAGCGCCGATGAGGCTACGCCTCATCGGGGTCTATGTGATTACAGCTTGGTGACCTGATCGAACGACAGCTCAACCGGGGTCTCGCGCTCGAACAGCGAGACGAGCACGATGAGCTTGCCGCTCTCGGGCTTGATCTCGTTGATCGTTCCGGGAAGGCCCGCGAACGAACCCTCCTTGATCGTGATGGTTTCGCCCACCTCGAAGTCGATCTCGGCGGGGATGACGCGGGCCGCGAGGCCGCCGCCCTTCGAGCCGCCCGCCTTCGCCGGAGCCTCGGCGACCTGCACGGTCGACTTGAGCATCTGGAACGCTTCGTCGAATCGGAGAGGCGTGGGGTTGTGGGCGTTGCCCACGAAGCCCGTCACGCCAGGCGTGTGCCGCACGACCGACCAGCTGTCTTCGTTGAGGTCCATGCGCACGAGCACGTAGCTGGGAATGCGCACGCGCGTGACGAGCTTGCGCTGGCCATTCTTGATCTCGACGACGTCTTCCATGGGAACCTGCACCTCGTAGATGCTTTCTTCCATGTTCATCGAGATCTTGCGGTTTTCGATGTTCTGCTTGACGCGCTTTTCAAAGCCCGCGTAGGAGTGCACGACGTACCACTTGCCGGCCTTCATGCGCAGCTCAAGCTTGAACTCGTCGTAGGGGTCGACCTCAGCGGCATCACCGTCGGTCGACTCGCTCGCTGCCGCGACGCTTTCACCGGCAGAGTCTTCTGACTCGTCGTGCGTGGCTTCGGCAGCAGCCTCGGCCTCGTCGGCCGAGTCGATGTCGAGAGCGTCATCGACGATTGCGTCGGCTTCGGGGTCAGCGGCAGCCTCGAGCTCATCGAGGAGACCCTCGAAGTCGGGCTCAGCGTTCTCGTCGACGATGTGCATCGCCGAGTGCTCGACGGCGTCGACCGCGTGTACGTCGGCCTCGAGAGTGTTGCCCTCTTGCGCCTCGTCTTCTTCTGACGACTGCTCAGCGGCAGTCGAATAGTCGAGGTCGCTGGGAAGCTTCTCGGTCACGGTTTCTCTTTCTCTCTGTACGTCAGGCGATCGGGGCGGCTACGCGGGCTACAAGCCCACGGCGGCAGAACCGTCACCGAAGACGAAGCGCACGACCCACAAGAAGACGATGTCGAGGCCCGAGACAATCGCCATCATGATGATGACGAAGACGAGCACGACGATCGTGTAAGTGATGAGCTCGCGGCGGGTGGGGGTAACCACCTTGCTGAGCTCATTGATCACCTGGCGCAAGAACAAGCCGATGCGACCGAAGGGGCCACGCTTTTCGGCGCGGTCTTTCTTCGCGTTCGCAACGATGTCCTCGCCGGGCTCGTCGATCACATTGCTCACGTGATGCTCTCCTCACGACTCATCGTCGTTGTGACTGTGTGGTCTGGTGGGTGACACGCTCGAAGCGCATCTCACCGCCGAACCCGGGGCGTTCTGACGAACACCCCGGGCCGACGACTCTGCAGGGCGGACAGGACTCGAACCTGCAACCTGCGGTTTTGGAGACCGCTGCTCTACCAATTGAGCCACCGCCCTTTGCGGTCAGCGGTTGATCTCAGGGCACGCAAAAGCATGGCAGAAATCAACTACCTCGACTCAGTGTAGGCGACGAGACAGAGAGCGCCAAGCCGAGGCGGCGGTGTGCGCGAGCGAGCATCCGGCCGACAGGATGCGCTACCCCCGTAGAATCGGCGCGTGACCGCCGACTCATCCCGCATCGCCCGCCGTATCGCCGCGATTAGCGAATCTGCCACTCTCAAGGTTGACGCCAAAGCCAAGGCCCTCAAGGCCGCGGGGCGCCCCGTGATCAGTTACGCCGCTGGCGAGCCCGACTTTCCGACGCCCGAGCACATCGTCGACGCGGCGGTTGTCGCCGCACGTGATCCGAAGAACCACCGCTACACACCCGCGGCCGGCCTGCCCGAGCTGCGCGAGGCGGTGGCCGAGAAGACGGCACGCGACAGTGGCTTGCCGACGACCGCGAGCCGCGTCATCATCACCAACGGCGGCAAGCAGGCCGTGTTCCAGGCCTTCGCGACAATCGTCGACGAGGGCGACGAGGTGCTCTTGCCCGCGCCGTATTGGACGACGTACCCCGAGGTCGTGCGCCTTGCGGGCGGCGTGCCCGTCGAGGTCTTCGCCGGAGCCGACCAGAACTACCTCGTGACGGTCGAGCAGCTCGAAGCCGTGCGCACGCCGCGCACGAAGGTGCTGCTCTTCGTGAGCCCCTCGAACCCGACGGGCTCGGTCTATAGCCCCGAGCAAACGAAGGCCATTGGCGAGTGGGCTCTGAAGCATGGCATTTGGGTCATCAGCGACGAGATCTACCAGGCGCTCACGTATGACGGCGTTCGTGCGGTGTCGATCGTCGAAGCGGTGCCCGAGCTCGCTGAGCAGTGCATCCTCGTCAATGGCGTCGCCAAGACCTACGCCATGACGGGCTGGCGCGTGGGGTGGATGGTCGGGCCGGCCGACGTCATCGCCGCGGCCTCGAACCTGCAGTCGCACCTCTCGAGCAACGTCGCGAACATCTCGCAGCGCGCGGCGATTGCCGCCCTGACCGGTCCGCAAGATGCCGTCGCAACCATGCGTGAGGCCTTCGACCGGCGACGGCGCGTTGCGGTCACCGAACTCAACCGCATCCCGGGCATGGTCACGCCCACGCCGACGGGCGCGTTCTACGTGTATCCCGACGTGACCGGGCTGCTGAACCGCGAGTGGAAGGGCTCGACTCCGACGACGTCGCTCGAGCTCGCCGACCTCGTGCTCGAGCACGCCGAGGTCGCCGCCGTGCCGGGCGAGGCGTTTGGGCCGAGCGGTTACTTGCGCTTCAGCTACGCGCTCGGCGACGCTGACCTGCTCGAGGGCATCCAGCGCCTGCAGACGCTTTTCGGCACCGATTAGTCGGGGGCGCGCGTGCGCACGGTGGGCTTGCTCGGCGGAATGTCGTGGGAGTCGTCGATTGAGTACGAGCGCATCATTCACGAGCGCGTGCGCGAGCGGCTCGGCGGTGTTGCCTCGGGCGATCTCGTGATGCGCACATTCAACTTCGCCGACATCGAAGCCCTGCAATCTGCCGGGCGGTGGGATGACGCGGGTCGGTTGCTCGCGGGCGCGGCGCAGTCGCTCGTGGCCGCCGGCGCGACCGCGGTGGTGATCTGTTCCAACACGATGCACTTGCTCGCCGACGAGGTCGCCGCTGCGATCGACGTGCCCCTGCTGCACATCGCCGACCCTACGGGGGATGCCGTGCGGGCGCGCGGCATCGATCAGGTTGCTCTGCTCGGCACGCGTTTCACGATGGAGCAGCCGTTCTATGCCGACCGATTGCGCGAGCGTTGCGGGCTCACCGTGCTGACTCCCGACGAAGGCGGGCGCGCCATCATTCACCACGTCATTTACGACGAGCTCGTGCAGGGCATCATTTCGTCGTCATCGCGAGACGCCTATGTGGCGATCGTTGACGAGTTGGTGGCTCGCGGCGCCCAGGGCGTTATCGCCGGATGCACCGAAATCGAATTGCTGCTGCACCCCGATGACATTTCGGTGCCGCTCTTTGCGACCGCACGATTGCACGCTGAGGCCGCCGCCGAGTGGTGCCTCGGCGACGCCTCGTGATGCAGAACTGAGCCGTTAGCCCTGCGCGGCCGTGTAGGCAGCGCGAATCTCGGCGGGAATTCGACCGCGGTCGCCCACCTCGAAGCCGTTCCGCTGCGCCCACGCCCGCACGGCGGCCGTGTCACCCGAGCTCGTGGATGCGCGGCGCGCGCGCGGGGAGCCCGACGAGCGACGGCCGGTCGACCGCGCCGCGGCGATGAACGGAGCGAGGGCATCCCGCAGCGCTTGCTGGTTGTGGCGACCGAGGTCGATCTCATAGCTCGCGCCGTCGAGCGAGAACGTGACGGTGCCGCCGTCGCCCGGGGCGATAACGGTGGCGTCGAGGTCGTCGACGAGTTCAGTGGTAATGCGCTTCACGGTTTTTCTCCTCGCTATTGCGCGCGATTATGCGCGCGCGCAGTTTATCGACCCCCGTGGCCCACATTGCCGATATCGGTTTATTCGGCTC
>JBJOPU010000039.1:0-8714 GCA_046050505.1 Actinomycetota bacterium | reverse complement strand
GCAGAAGACGTCGCGCGGCCTCGATGTCGTCGAAGGCCACTCCGGTGCCCGACCGCAGCGCGCGGAATGTGGCGACGAGACACCGTCGCGCCCCGCCCCGACTAAAGAGGTTGGGCATGAGCACGAGGTATCCCATGCCGCGCAAGTGCTCAAGGTGATCGCGCATGGCGTCGTCGATGCCGAAGAGCTCGTGTACGACGACAAGCGGCACGAAGGGGCCCGCGCCGTCGGGAACGCCCAGCACGCCCGTGAGCTCACCGGCGCGCCGGTCGCCCGGCTGCGGAATCACCACGTCGAGAAGCGTCATGAGCGAATGCGCCCGATACCCGGAACCAACCGACCGACGCGAGCGGCATACGCCCCATAGTCGCGGTACTGACCGAAGAGCATGCGTTCTTCAAGGCGCGACTTGACCATGAGCAGCGCGATGAGCGCGGCCGCGGCGACGAGGTGCCCGACGGAGGCGCCGATGAGGGCGAGACCCAGCGTCGCAAGAATGATGCCCGTATAGATGGGATGCCGCACCCAGGCGTAGACGCCCGACGTGACGAGTTCACCGCCAGCCTTGGGCACGGGGCTCGCGGTGAGCGTGCGGCCCAGGCCCGCGATCGCGACGAGAGCAATGACCACACCGGCAAAGATCATGACAAACCCGACCGTCATGACGACCTGTGTGCGATCCCAAAGCGAGCCATAGGGCAGAAACGCCACGAGAGCAATGAGCCCAAACTGCAGGGCGACGAGGCCCCACGCGACAACCGGGTGAAGGCGGGGCGAGGTCATGGCGAGCACGATACTCCCGCCCTGACCCACACCGCCTCTGAAACGCCCCGGCCCTAGCGCCGCGCTTTTCGCACCGCGACGAGGTCTCGCTCGTCGATCGGCGCGTAGCCGCTGGCACGCTCGTGCGCGTAGTAGTCCCGTGCCTCGTCTTGGCGGGCGCGCTCGGCCCCCGTCGCGATGTCAGCGCGAATGTGCTCGTCGGCAAATTCGAAGGCGTCGGTGAGCGCGAGCGCGTGCGGGCGCAGCCGCGGCAGCAGGCGGTCGTCGATGTAGTCGGTGATCGCTTGCGCGCGGTGGTCGCTCAACTGGCCGTGAATGATGTACCAGGCGAGGTTCTTCTCGATGAGCCCGAGGCCGAACAAGTCGCGTAGCCACGTGAGCACCTGGCGCGTGCCCTCGTGCTCGACGCGGTCGAGAGCATCGGTGAAGGCCTCCCACTGCAACAGCTCACCGTGCGCCCGGGCCGTTTCGATGAGCGCGTTCTGGTGGCGGTTGAAGAGTGCCGCCGCTTCGGCCTTCGGCAGCTTGGATGCGCTGCGCAACTTGGTCGCGAGGTCAGCCACCATCGTCGCGACCCGGTCGGTGAGTAGTTGCCGCTGCGACTCGGTGTCACGCACGTAGCCCACCGACCGTGCGGTCGACCCGAAGTCGGCCACCGACTGGGCCAAACGGCGCAGGCCCGAGCGGTTGACGACGGCCTCGTTGACCTGGCCGGCAACGTAGGTCGCCATGCCCCCCGCGTCGGCCTTGGCGAAGGCACGTGAGTAGTCGGTCAGCAAGCGCTTGGCGACGAGTTGCAGCAAGACGTTGTTGTCGCCCTCGAACGTGGCATAGATGTCCATGTCGGCGCGCAGCTGCGTGAGGCGGTTCGCGGCGAGGAATCCTTGGCCACCACAGGCCTCGCGAGCTTCTTGAATGATGTCGAGCGCCCCCCACGTGCTGAGCGACTTGAGGGCCGCAGCAAGGGTTTCGAGATCTTCGCGGTCGGCATCCGTCGCCGTGCGCCCCGAGAAGACGGCATCGAACTTCTCGAGAAACACCTCGTGCGCGAACGACATGGCGTAGGTCTGAGCAAGCCGCGGCAGCAGGCGGCGCTGGTGACGCTGGTAGTCGAGCAGCACCACCTCGTTCTCGTCGCCTCCCGAGAACTGCCGACGCTCGCTGCCGTACCGAACAGCGATGGTCATGGCGAGCTTGCTTGCGACGGTCGCGGCGCCGTCGAGCGAGACACGACCCTGCACGAGCGTGCCGAGCATCGTAAAGAAGCGGCGGCCGGGGCTGTCAATGGGCGAGGTGTAGCCGCCCTTCGCGTCGACGGTGCCGTACCGGTTGAGCAGGTTGGTGCGGGGGATGCTGACGTGCGTGAAGTGCAGACGGCCATTGTCGATGCCGTTGAGTCCGCCCTTGAGCCCGTCGTCTTCGCCGCCGATGCCGGGCAAGAAGTTGCCCTTCTCATCGCGCAGCGGAACGTAGAAGGCGTGCACGCCGTGGTTGACCCCGCGCGTGATGAGCTGGGCGAACACGACGGCCGCACGGCCGTGCAGGGCGGCGTTGCCGAGGTAGTCCTTCCAGGCAGCGCGGAACGGCGTGTGGATGATCCACTCATCAGTTGACGGGTCGAACGTGGCCGTCGTGCCGACCGCCGAGACGTCACTGCCGTGCCCGGTCTCGGTCATGGCGAAGACGCCCGGAGTGGCGAGAGTGAGTGCGTCCGGCAGCCACGCGCGGTGGTGCGGCGTGGTACCCAAGTGCAGAATCGCCGAAGCGTAGAGACCCCACTGCACGCCCGACTTGATCTGCATGCTCGGGTCGCCGAGCAGCAACTCTTCAAAGCTCGCGATGAACCCGCCGTGGTCGTCGTGCCCGCCGAACTCGGCGGGGAAGGCGCGGTGCACTTCGCCGCGTTCGACGAGCAGCTTCAGCTGGCCCAGCACGCGAGCGCGGTGTTCGTCCATGCCCAGACTGGGGTCGCGGTGAAACTCGGGCGTGCGCATGAGAGCTCGCGACGCCCGCCGCACCTCGGCCCAGCGGCCCATGAGCTGCTCGCCGAGCGACGCGACGTCGACGGTCGGGGCGGGCGCAGCATCCGTCGACGCAGTGGAGGTGGCGGCGGCAGGCGTGGTTGCGCGGGGCGCAGAAGTCTCGATCGTGCTCATAACGGTCACGGTAGAAGCGCCGCGATGCGCGCGGGGTTTCATGGTGTGCGGGCGACGAAAGCCCCCCGGCCGATCACCGTGCCTTTGTGGATGCCCTCACAAACCTGGGCGTTGGCATAGTAGGCAGGCTCACGATTCGGGCCGCGCGGCGTTCGCTGTGAGCAAATACCCCCTGGGGTATCAGGCGAGTTGTGGCATCATTAACCGCATGGCAACCGTGACCTTGACTGCTGCTGACTTTGAGCAGACCGTGACGAGCGATGGCATCACGCTCGTCGACTTTTGGGCCGAGTGGTGTGGCCCGTGCCGCCAGTTCGCCCCCATCTTCGAGAAGGCCAGCGAACAGCACGCCGACGTGACCTTCGGCAAGGTCGACACCGAGGCCGAGCAGGCGCTCGCCGCGGCCGCGAACATCCGCTCGATCCCGACGCTCATGGCGTTCCGCGACGGCATCCTCGTCTTCGCCCAGCCGGGCGCACTGCCCGCCCCCGCGCTCGAGCAGGTCATCACGGCGGTCAAGGGCCTCGACATGGACGAGGTGCGCAAGCAGGTCGCGGCGCAGGCCGACGCGGGCCCCGCCCCCGCGTAATCCCGCCGCACGCAACAGGAGTAGCGTCAGCGCGTGACCTCACCGCGCACCCGCTGGATCGGGCTCTTCGTCATCAGCCTGGCCGTCTCGCTCATCATCGTCGACTCGACGATCGTCAACGTCGCCGTGCCGTCGATCGTCGACGAGCTCGGCATCACCTCGACCGAGGTGCAGTGGGTGCAGGAGAGCTACACGCTCGTCTTCGCCGCCCTGCTGCTCGTCTTCGGCACGCTCGGCGACCGCTTCGGCCGGCGACGGATGCTCGTCATCGGCGTCATCATCTTCATGCTCGCCTCCGTCTGGGCGGCGTTCGCCGACTCGGGCTCGGCGCTCATCGCGGCCCGCGTGGTGCAGGGCGTGGGTGGCGCGATGATCCTGCCCTCGACCCTGTCGACCCTCAACGCGACCTTCCAGGGGCGCGAGCGCGGCATCGCCTTCGCGGTGTGGGGCTCGACCATCGGCGGCATGGCCGCCGTCGGGCCGCTGCTCGGCGGGTGGCTCACGACCGCGTACTCGTGGCGCTGGGCCTTCGGCATCAACGTGCCGCTCGGCATCATCATCCTCATCGGGCTCATGCTCTTCGTGGTCGCGACGAAGGACGAGCATCCCCAGGCCATCGACTGGACGGGCGCGCTGCTCTCGATCATCACGAGCGCCTTCCTCGTCTTCGGTCTCATCGAGGGGCGCACGTACGGTTGGTGGCTCGCCGCCGAGGGCCTGAAGCTGGGCGACTGGGAGTGGCCGCTCGCGCTGAGCCCCATCCCGATCTCATTCGCGATCTCGCTCGCCGCCGGTGCCCTCTTCGTGTGGTGGGGCCTGCGGCGCGAGCGGGCGGGAAAGTCAACCATGCTCGCCTTCTCGCTGCTGCGCATCGGCTCGTTCCGCAACGGCAACGTCGCCGCGCTCATCGTCTCGATGGGCGAGTTCGGCATCATCTTGTCGCTGCCGCTCTGGCTGCAGAACGTGCTCGGCTACGACGCCCTGCAGACCGGAACAATTCTGCTCGCGCTCGCGATCGGCTCATTCTTGGCCAGTGGTGTCGGCGGTTCGCTGAGCGGCCGCGTCTCGGCCGTCGCGACCGTGCGCGCGGGCATCGCCGCCGAGATCATCGGCCTTGTGCTCATCGGTCTGGTGATCGCCGTCGACACCCCGTGGTGGTCGGTCGCGCTCGGTCTGCTCGTTTACGGTGTGGGCGTTGGCCTCGCGACCGCCCAGCTCACGGGCGTCGTGCTGCAGGATGTTCCGGTGCAGGCGAGCGGGCAGGCCTCGGGCACGCAGTCCACGGCCCGCCAGATCGGCTCGGCCCTCGGCATCGCCGTGCTCGGCACCGTGCTCTTCACCTCGCTCGGCAGCAACCTCGAGACGCGGCTCGACAACGCGGGCGTGCCTGCCGACGAACGCGACAGCATCGTGTTACTCGTCGTCGACAGTGCGGGCTCGGCCATTCCGGGCCTCGACGCGCAGTCGCCCGAGGTGGCGGCCGAAGCGCGTGCCGCGTTTAGCGACGCAACCAAGTTCGCGGCCTACACCGCCGCCGGGTTCCTCGCGATCGGCTTGCTCGCGACGCTGCGGCTCACGGCTCCCGTGCCGGGTGCCGCGACCGGGCGCCGGCCCGACGACGACGAGGTCCAGGCCGAGGCAGCCGAGAAGGGCTAGACCGCGACGCGGTTGCCGCCGCAGTCGTTGCCGCACTTTTTTTGGCGCGACGCCTACAGCTCGGCGCGCGTGCGGAAGAAACGACGCACGCGCTCGCGCACCGTCGCGGGCGGGGGCTCGTTGTATTGGTCGACGTATTCCTGACCCGACATGCTCTGGATGCGCGCCATGATCGCGTCGGTCGCGTGACGGCGCGCGCGACCCGATGACGCCGCGCCGAACGCGCTCACGTCCATCGGTTCACCAAATTCGATCGTGATTCGGGCGAGACGGATGCGCTTCGAGCCCACCGGCTGAAGATCTTGCGTGCCGCGCAGCCCCACCGGCACCACGGGCACACCCGCCGTGAGCGCGAGCCAGGCAACACCGGTCTTGCCGCGGTAGAGGCGACCATCGCGCGAGCGCGTGCCCTCGGGATAGATCGAGAACGCTTGGCCCGCCTGCAACTTGGCGAGACCCGCGTCGAGGGCATCCTGTGCCGCTTGACCAGCCCCGCGCTTGACGGGAATCGCGCCGACGCCCGAGAAGAATCCGCGAGAAATCGCGCCTTTCAGGCCCTTGCCCGTGAAGTACTCCTCTTTCGCGAGAAAGCTCACGGGCCGGCGAGCGAGCAGGCTGATGACGATGCTGTCGATGAACGAGAGGTGGTTGCTCGCGACGACCACGGCACCCTTCGCCGGCATGTTCGACCGGCCAATGACCGTGGGGCGCCAGACCAGTCGCGCGATGGGGCCGAGAAAGGCCCGGGCGAAGAAGGTCAGCACCGCCCTATGGTGTCAGAGGATCCATTCCTCCGGGGGAATGTCGTCGTACGGAATGTCGTCGTCGGGCGGATAGACGGGGCTGGCGACGGTCGCGCTGCGTTCCGGCGCCGCGGGTGCGGCGGCCAACTCGGAGCTCGGCGAGGCTGCCGCGGCGGCGGCGGGCGGCTCGTCGCCGCGCACGATCGCGAGCACCGCATCCCCAAACTTCTCGAGCTTGGCGGCACCCACGCCGCTCACGGTCGCGAGCTCGTCGAGCGTCGACGGCTCGGTGAGTGCGATGCCGCGCAGGGTGGCGTCGGCGAAGACCACATAGGCGGGGGCGCCGAGGGCCCGCGCGGTGGATGCTCGCCAGGCCCTCAGGCGCTCGAAGAGCGAACTCGCGGCCGCGGGAAGGTCGCTCGGCGCCGCACGCCGCGCCGACCGGGTCGGGCGGGCGACCTCGCGGCGCAGTCGCACCTCTCGCGAGCCGGTGAGCACCGCGCCGCTCGCCTCGGTGAGCACGAGCGTTCCGTAGCCGTCGCCGTGCACCGCGAGCAAGCCCTGCGCGAGCAACTGCCGCACGACACCCCGCCACTCTTGATCGCCGAGTTCGGTGCCGATGCCGAACGTCGCGAGGTCGGCGTGCCCGAGCTGCTCGACGCGTGGGGTGCGCTTGCCGAGCAGAATGTCGATGAGTTGCCCCGCGCCGTAGCGCTGGCGTCGCTCGCGCTCGAGCCGCACGATCGTCGAGAGCAGCTTCTGCGCCGGCACCGTGCCATCCCAGCTCTCGGGCGGGGCGAGGCACGTGTCGCAGTTGCCGCACGCGGTCGAGCGTTGGCCGAAGTACGCCAGCAGTTGCACGCGCCGACACTCGACGGTTTCGCAGAGCGCGAGCATCGCATCCAGCAGCTGGCTCATTCGGCGCTTGTAGGCCGCGTTGCCTTCAGAGCGATCGATCATCTGCCGCTGCTGCACGACGTCGTGCAGCCCGTAGGCGAGCCACGCGGTCGAGGGCAGACCGTCACGACCCGCGCGCCCGGTCTCTTGGTAGTAGCCCTCGACGCTCTTCGGCAGATCGAGGTGCGCAACGAAGCGCACGTCGGGCTTGTCGATGCCCATGCCAAACGCGATCGTCGCGACCATGACGATTCCGTCTTCGCGCAAGAAGCGTGACTGGTGGTTCGAGCGCGTGGCCGCGTCGAGACCGGCGTGATAGGGCAACGCGGGGATTCCGTGTTCGGCGAGCGCGATCGCGGTCTTCTCGACGGATGCCCGCGACAGGCAATACACAATGCCCGCGTCACCCGGGTGCTCGGTGCGGATCAACTGCAGCAGTTGCTGCACCGGCTGGTTCTTCGGCTCGATGCGGTACTGGATATTGGGACGGTCAAAGCTCGCCACAAACCGCCGGGCCTGCCCGAGGTCGAGCCGCTGCACAATCTCGGCAGCCGTCTCGGCCGTGGCCGTGGCGGTGAGCGCAATGCGCGGGATGCTCGGCCACCGCTCATGCAGCAGCGACAGCGCGAGGTAGTCGGGCCGAAAGTCGTGGCCCCACTGCGACACGCAATGTGCCTCGTCGATCGCGAAGAGCGAGACGCGGATGCGGTCGAGCAACTCGGCCGTGCTCGGAACGGTGACGCGCTCGGGCGCCATGTAGAGCAGATCCACCTCGCCCGCGAGCAGAGCGGCCTCGACGGCCCGCCGCTCGTCGGGACCCTGCGTCGAGTTGAGGAACGCGGCGCGCACGCCGACGGCCTCGAGGGCATCCACCTGGTCTTTCATGAGCGCGATGAGCGGCGAGATAACAACGCCAACGCCCTCGCGCACGAGCGCGGGAATCTGGTAGCAGAGGCTCTTGCCGCCACCCGTGGGCATGAGGACGAGGGCGTCACCGCCACGCACGACGTGGTCGATGATGGCCTGCTGCTCACCCCGGAAGGCGGGGTAACCGAAGACGCGCTCGAGCACCTGCTGGGGCGTGGTCGCGGTCGTGGTCACTCGCCCCAGGTTAGTCGGCAGGGCTGACCGCGCTCGCCCGTCTACTCACACGGCCCAGTGGACATGGTTCCGTCGGTCGCGAGCCATTCTCCGTCTTCGAAACCACGAAGTATCTCGGGAGACAGTCGGAAGGCACCGCTGTGCAGGACTCCGCCATCGTCTCGAAAGCTGAAGTCCAACTGCTCCTCAGCCTCCAATGGTGCGAGGGGAGGTGAGTTTTCCGGCAACGACGTCACAGCACTGATTGAGGTTGGCGACCCGTCCTCGACGTCAATGACGCTCCGGGATACAGGTAGACCAACACGCTCGCCTCGGAAGACGCCTCTGCTCAAGAGCTGGAAATCGACCGTTGTGGTGTCACAGAACAGGAAGTCCACCGAGTCAGAGGAGTTTCGAATGTGGATCGCATCGGACAGGGGACGCGACGGAAAGAACATGGCACAGCCGGTGATGGCGCCAATCGCGAGCAGCGCACCCGCAGCAGAAAGAGCGCGTCGTGGCCACGATCGGAACGTCACGCTCTGCCCTGCCTTTTTGTGCAAGAACCGGACCACAGACGGACGACGGTGGTACGGTGAGATTACTCCCCCGGGCGCTTCGGCCACCGGGTACGGGGCCCCTCCGGGGGCCCCTGTTTTTGTTACCGCACACGTAAGCGGCGCGCTCACTGCCACTCTGCAGGCCGGTAGACAGTGTTGCCGTCAGTTGTCACGACGGCCGGCGGCAGTTGCGATGCGAGTAACACCGCTCTGCGAATGGGCTTGATGAACAATGGCCGTTGCTGCAAGA
>JBJOPU010000038.1:0-8755 GCA_046050505.1 Actinomycetota bacterium | reverse complement strand
CAAAGGCCGGGAACTCGAATACGCCCATCGGGCCGTTCCAGAACACTGTCGTCGACGACGCGACGAGCTCAGCGAACATCGCCGCAGTGTCAGGGCCGATATCCAGCCCGATTCCGGATGCTCCCGCGGGGCCGTCCTCAATGCCCGAGGCGGGCTGCACCGTGTGTGCTGCGTCCGCGGCAAAGCGCTCTGCCACGATGACGTCGGTCGGCAGAACGATCTGCACGCCCCGAGCCTCAGCGTCGGCCAAGTACCCGCGCACCGTGTCGAGCTGGTCAGCCTCGAGAAGGCTTGCCCCCACCTTGTGGCCTTGAGCCGCAAGGAACGTAAAGAGCATGCCGCCGCCGATCAACAGCCGGTCGACGCGGGGCAGCAGGTGCGCGATAACACCCAACTTGTCGCTGACCTTCGAGCCGCCGAGAACCACCGTGTAGGGGCGTTCTGGGCGTTCAGTAAGGCGGTCGAGAACATCAGTCTCGGCAGAGATCAACGAACCAGCCGCGCTCGGCAACGTGTGCGCAAGCTCGAACACACTGGCCTGCTTGCGGTGCACCACTCCGAACCCGTCCGACACCATGGCATCACCCATGAGCGCGAGCGCGTCGGCGAACGCCTGACGTTCTGAGGCATCTTTCGACGTCTCGCCGGGATTGAAGCGCAGGTTCTCGAGAACGACAATCTCACCGTCGGCCAAACCAGCCACCGCATCCGCCGCCGATGCACCGACCGTGTCATCGGCGAAGGTCACCGGCGACCCCAGCAGCTCGCTCAGCCGTTGGGCCACAGGCCGAAGGCTGTACCGCGTGTCAGGAGCACCCTCAGGGCGCCCCAGGTGCGAGATCACAACAACCTTCGCGCCACGGTGCATGAGGGCGTTCAGGGTCGGCAGCGAGGCGCGGATGCGACCGTCATCGGTGACGACGCCATCGGACAACGGCACGTTGAGATCGCACCGTACGATGACGCGTCGACCTGCTAAGTCGCCGAGGGACTCGATCGTACGCAGGGACACGAAAACTCGTCCTGTCGTTGGTCCCGCCTAGAGGCGGGCACCCACATACTCGGTGAGGTCGACGAGGCGGTTCGAGTATCCCCACTCGTTGTCGTACCAGGCCGACACCTTGACGAGGTTGCCGCTCACGTTGGTGAGCTCCGCGTCGAAGATCGACGAGTGCGGGTTGAGCTGGATGTCGCTCGACACGATCGGGTCTTCGGTGTACTCGAGGTAGCCCTTGAGGCGACCCTCGGCGGCCGCGGCCTTGTAGGCAGCGTTGATCTTCTCGGCCGTGAGACCCTCGGTGGGCGTCACGATGGTGAGGTCAACGATCGAGCCGGTGGGAACCGGAACGCGGTACGACGAGCCACTGAGCTTGCCCTGCAGCTCGGGCAGAACCAGGCCGATGGCCTTGGCCGCACCGGTCGACGCGGGCACGATGTTGATCGCAGCGCCACGAGCGCGACGCAGGTCACTGTGCGGGCCGTCTTGCAGGTTCTGGTCAGCCGTGTACGCGTGCGCCGTCATCATGAATCCGCGCTCGATGCCGAACGCGTCGTTGAAGACCTTGGCGAGGGGGGCGAGGCAGTTGGTGGTGCACGACGCGTTCGAGATGATGACGTCGTTCGCCGGGTCGTAGGTCTCTTCGTTGACACCCATGACGATCGTGGCGTCGTCGCCCGTTGCGGGGGCAGAAATGAGAACTTTCTTGGCGCCGCCGGCGATGTGCTTCTTGGCGTCTTCGGCCTTCGTGAAGCGACCCGTCGACTCGATCACGATGTCAACGCCGAGCTCGCCCCACGGGAGGTTGGCCGGGTCGCGCTCTTCGAATACGCGGATGCGGTGGCCACCGACCGTGATCGAGTCACCATCGTGCGACACGTCGTGGGCAAGAACGCCACCGACCGAGTCGTACTTGAGCAAGTGAGCCAAAGCGGCGTTGTCAGTGAGGTCATTGACGGCCACGATCTCGATGTCGCTGCCCTGGGCGAGGGCCGCCCGGAGGTAGTTGCGTCCGATGCGTCCGAACCCGTTGATACCGACTTTCACGCTCACGGTGTCTCCTGTTGCTCCGGCGCTCAATCGCGCCAATGGTGGTGGTAGAGGTGGGGGTGTCTCAAAGCGCCTAAACAGCGACGGCCGGGGCATCAGCCCCGGCCTCGACGCCATCTACGACAGTAGCAGGAGCCCGTCGGTGTGCGAGCGTGCCGCCGCGAAGCGATCGGCAACGTTCTGCCAATTGACGATGTTCCAGAACGCCTTGACGTAGTCAGCCTTGACGTTGACGTAGTCCAGGTAGAACGCGTGCTCCCACATGTCGAGCTGCAAGAGCGGAACGGTGGCCTGCGCCGTATTGCCCTGCTGGTCGAAAAGCTGCTGAATAATCAGTCGTCGACCAATCGGATCCCACGACAGCACGCCCCAGCCGGATCCTTGGATACCCATCGACGCAGCCGTGAAGTGGGCGACGAACTTGTCGAATGAGCCAAAGAACTCGTCAATGGCCGCCGCAAGCTCGCCCTCCGGCTTATCTCCACCGTTCGGCGAGAGGTTGGTCCAGAAGATCGAGTGGTTGACGTGCCCGCCCAGGTGGAAGGCAAGGTCCTTCTCGAGGCGGTTGATGTTGGCGAATGAGCCAGACTCGCGTGCTTCGGCCATGGCGTCGAGAGCTCCGTTGGCTCCGGCAACGTACGCGGCGTGGTGCTTCGAGTGATGCAGTTCCATGATGCGCGCGCTGATGTGCGGCTCGAGAGCGGCGTAGTCATAGCTCAGTTCGGGAAGCGTGTAGACAGACATGAGAGTGGGCTCTCCTCCTGGTAGGGCGTCCGGACGCCGACCTATCGACGACCGCGCTGACGGTGCGCCAGTCTATCGATGGCAACCACCAAGCGAGCCGTGATGTTCCCGGCCCGACCAGGTGAATGAGGCAGAACTTCCCGAGCTAATCCGCGTCTAAGTCAGGGGGCAGATTCGCATCCGTTCCCGGAATCCCGAGCTGCTCAGCCCGCTTATCGGCCATAGCGAGCAAGCGCCGAATGCGACCAGCCACGGCGTCTTTCGTCATGGGCGGATCAGCGTGATGCCCGAGTTCGTCCAAGCTCGAGTCGCGGTAGTCCAGTCGAAGCTGTCCGGCATACCGCAAATGCTCGGGAAGATCGTCACCGAGAATCTCCAGGGCGCGTTCTACGCGCGAGCACGCCGCAACCGCCGCCTGAGCCGAACGACGCAGGTTCGCATCGTCAAAGTTCACGAGGCGATTCGCCGTCGCCCGAACCTCACGGCGGGCCCGCAGCGCTTCCCAATCGCCGACCGTCGACTCGGCGCCCATCAGGCGCAGCATCTGGCTGATCTTTTCACCATCGCGGATGACCACGCGGTGCACCCCGCGAACCTCACGAGCCTTCGCAGCGATGCCGAGGCGGCCGGCGGCTCCGACGAGCGCCATGGCCGACTCATTGCCGGGGCACGTGACCTCGAGAGCAGCAGAACGCCCAGGATCGGTGAGTGACCCATGGGCAAGAAACGCCCCTCGCCACACAGCCGCGAGCTCGTCGCGTGACCCCGTGGTGAGGCGGTTCGGGAGGCCACGTACAGGGCGTCGACGCGCATCCAACAACCCCGTTTGACGGGCAAGGGTCTCTCCACCCTCGAGAACGCGAACGACGTACGCGGGCGTCTTGCGCATTCCGCCCGGCGAGAGCATGGCGGCGTCGCTCCGCATGCCGTACAGCTCGACGAGATCTTTGCGCACCCGCCGTGCGATTTCTGGCGTGTCGAGTTCGACCTCTACGGCCACCCGTCCTGAGATGAGGTGCAGCCCGCCAGCAAACCGAAGCACCGTTGCGAGTTCAGCGGCACGCACTGTCGTCTTGGTCACCGCCAGCTGCGAGAGCTCGTGCTTCACATCAGCGGTCAAAGCCACAGGGGGCACATCCTCTCAGGTCGTGGTCGTCGCGGGGGTACGGCAATTGACCTTACTCGCGTCCGAGGTCGCGATGCTTCACCGTGACGCTGACGTTGGGCAACAGGCGCATCCGTTCGGCGAGTTGCTGAATGAGGGCAACCGAGCGGTGTTTGCCGCCCGTGCAGCCGATGGCAATCGTGGCGTGGCGCTTGTTCTCACGTGCATAGCCGGCGAGAACGGGCTGCAGCATGTTGACGAACGAGTCGAGAAACTCCCCCGCACCTTCCTGTGCCAACACGTACTCGCTCACCGGGGCATCGAGACCGGTACTGGCACGAAGTTCGGGTTGCCAAAACGGATTGGGCAGGAATCGAGCGTCGGCAACAATGTCAGCATCGGTCGGCGTTCCGTACTTGAACCCGAAGCTTTGGAGCGTTACTCGCACCCCTCCAGCGTCGTGCGCCGAGAATACTTCGGTGACTGTTGTCGCCAGCTGGTGAATATTGAACTCGGTGGTGTCGATGATGATGTCCGCAAGTTCTCGCACTTCGAGCATGCGCTCGCGCTCACGGGCGATACCGTCAAGCAGCGTGCCGTCGTCTTGCAGCGGATGCGGGCGACGAACCTGTTCGAAGCGTCGCACGAGCGCAGCATCCGTCGCCTCGAGAAAGACAACGCGCACAGTGTCTCGTGATCGCAATTCGCTAATGATTGCGGCTAAGTCGGCGAAGAGCTTGCCTCCCCGCACATCGACGACCGCTGCGATGCGGGGAAGAGCGCTACCCGGATGCACCGCGAGGTCGACGAGTGGCCGCAGCATTTGCGGCGGAAGATTGTCGACGACGTACCATCCGAGGTCTTCGAGCGCGTTCGCGACGGTCGATCGCCCCGCACCAGACATGCCGGTGACGATCACCACGTCATGCGGAACCGAGTCAGGCATGAATCCTCGCGTGTTGGGGGGTCAGGAAGTCAAGCTTAACCGTCGGAGCGGAGCGCCCGGTGGACGAGTTGCGCGATTGCCGGGCCGACACCCTCAACTGCCGTGAGTTCGTCGACCGATGCTGCTCGCAAGCGAGCGACGGATCCAAAGTGCTTGAGAAGCTCGCTTGTGCGCGCAGGGCCCAGACCGGGGATGCTCGACAACTGCGTGCGAATGTCACGCGAACGCGTCGTGCGTTGGTACCGCAAAGCAAAGCGGTGAGCTTCGTCTCGGAGTCGTTGGAGCAAGAAGAGTGCATCGGACGATCGCGGGAGAATGACGGGATACTCGCTATCGGGTAGCCAGACTTCTTCCAGCCGCTTCGCTATTCCGCACACGGCGATGTCGGTTAGCCCTTCGTCGCGCAACGCTCGCGCCGCTGCCGCTACTTGTGGCTGCCCTCCGTCGATGACCAGCAGCCCGGGTCGGTAATGAAATGACTTGCGGGTCGGAGCGGGGCCAACGACCTCTCCATCGGAAGAACCTCCATCAGAGTGTGTGCCGACGACCGACAGATCGACGCTCTGCTCGTCGTGCAGGTAGGCGAGTCTCCTGCGCAACACTTGATAGACCGCGTCGGTATCGTCCCGCGCGTCGGCGATCGCAAACTTGCGGTACTGGTCTTTTCGCGGCAACCCGTCTTCAAAGACGACCATCGAGGCCACGGGGTTCTTGCCGCCAAAGTGGGAGACGTCGAAACACTCGAGGCGAAGGGGCGCTGCAGCGAGGCCGAGAGCCTCTTGGATGTCTGCAAGCGCTTGAGATCTCGCCGTGAAGTCGCCGCTGCGTCGCGTCTTGTATTGCACCAACGCCCCCAAAGCGTTGGTCGCCACGGTCTCGGCAAGGGCTGCCTTTTCTCCGCGCTGGGCCACCTTCACCACAACGGCGCCGCGCTCCCCCGCCTCGCGTCGACGCTCGGTCAACAGCACCTGCACGGCCTCGACATCGTCGGGTACAGCGGGCACGACAATCTCGCGGGCGGGAACCGTCGTGGAGTCATACGCGTTCTGCAGCACCGTGTCGACGAGCTCAGCCATCGTGACGTCGAGCTCTGTGTCGACGACCCAGCCGCGAACGCCTCGAATGCGCCCACCTCGCACAACGAATAGCTGAACGGCTGCGGCGAGTTCGTCATAGGCGATGCCGAAGACGTCAGCATCAGTGTCGTCATCGAGCACGACCGCACTCTTGGCCAGCACCGTTTCGAGCGCACCAATCTGATCGCGGATCCGCGCCGCCGACTCGTAATCCAGGTCACGAGATGCATCAGCCATCGCTCCCTTGAGCGCCCGAACGTAGCCTTCGTCGTTGCCACCCATGAACGAAGCGAAGTCGAGAGCAATTCCCCGATGCTGTTCTGGGGTCACTCTTCCGACACATGGCGCAGCGCACTTGCCGATGTCTCCCAGCAGGCAAGGACGATTTGTCGCTTGAGCCCGCTTGTAGGTCGACTCACCGCACGAGCGCATGGGGAACGCCTTGAGCATGAGATCGACCGTCTCGCGCACGGCCCACACCTTCGTGTACGGCCCGAAGTATCGAGCGGCCGCGATGCCCCGCGTACGCGTGATCATGACGCGAGGCACGCGATCGGCCAGGGTGATCGCCACGTATGGATAGGTCTTGTCGTCGCGGAACTTGACGTTGAACGGCGGCGCGAACTCTTTGATCCAGGTGTATTCAAGCGAGAGCGCCTCAAGCTCGCTACCCACAACAGTCCACTCGACGCCCTGTGCCGTGGTGACCATACGGCGCGTGCGCTCATGCAGGCTATGGAGCGGTTGGAAGTAATTGCTGAGCCGAGCGCGCAGATTGTTGGCTTTTCCGACGTAGAGCACACGGCCCGACGCGTCGGTGAAGCGATAGACACCAGGTTCTGTCGGTATCTCTCCGCGCTGCGGCCGCCACTGCTCGCGCGAGTTCATGTCACGGCTTCGAACGCCCGGTCATGGAATCGCCACCGGCAATCAGTTCTCGCAAGAAAAAGCCTGTGTGACTCTCTTCGACCGCGGCGAGCTCTTCTGGGGTGCCCACGGCAATAACCTGACCGCCGCAGGCGCCGCCCTCGGGGCCGAGGTCAATGAGCCAATCCGCGGCACGGATGACATCGAGATTGTGCTCGATCACGATAACGGTGTTGCCCTTATCGACGAGTCCGTTCAGAACAAGGAGCAACTTACGCACATCTTCGAAGTGCAAGCCAGTCGTCGGTTCATCAAGAACGTAGACGCTGCGGCCATTTGACCGCTTCTGCAACTCTGTCGCGAGCTTGACGCGTTGAGCCTCGCCGCCGGAAAGCGTGGTCGCACTTTGCCCAAGCCGCACGTACCCCAGGCCGACATCGACGAGCGTCTTCAAGAATCGATGTATCGCCGAGATCGGCTCGAAGAACTCGGCGGCCTCTTCGATGGGCATGTCGAGCACTTCTGCGATGTTCTTGCCCTTGTAGTGCACAGTGAGCGTGTCGCGGTTGTATCGGGCGCCATTGCATACCTCGCACGAGACATACACGTCAGGCAAGAAGTTCATCTCGATCTTGATGGTGCCGTCGCCAGCGCAGTTCTCGCAGCGGCCACCCTTCACGTTGAAGCTGAAACGGCCCTGCAGGTAGCCGCGCGCCTTGGCTTCTGTCGTTTCGGCGAAGAGGGCACGAATTCGATCGAAAACACCCGTGTAGGTCGCAGGGTTGGAACGAGGCGTACGGCCAATCGGTGCCTGATCGACGTGGACGACCTTGTCGAGATGTTCGAGGCCGTGGACCCGCACATGCTTGCCAGGCACCTGGCGGGCTCCGTTGAGCTTGTTCGCCAGCACCTTGTAGAGAATGTCGTTGACAAGGGACGACTTGCCCGAGCCACTCACACCCGTCACCGCGACGAAGGCGCCCAGCGGAAAGTCGACCGTCACGTCGCGCAAGTTGTTCGCTTTTGCCCCCTCGACCGTGAGCATGCGCGCGGGGTCAATGGGCCGACGAGCGACGTGATCGACGACGTGCCGACGCCCGGCGAGGTAGTCGCCCGTGATCGATGCGGGGTTCGCAATGAGTTCAGCGTACGAACCGCTGTGCACCACTCGGCCGCCGTGCTCGCCGGCGCCCGGCCCAATGTCGACGATCCAGTCGGCCGTGCGAATGGTGTCTTCATCGTGTTCTACGACGATCAGGGTGTTGCCCAAGCTCTTGAGCTTGACGAGCGTGTCAATCAGTCGTCGATTGTCACGCTGGTGGAGTCCGATTGATGGCTCGTCGAGCACATAAAGCACACCCGTGAGGCCCGAACCGATCTGGGTCGCCAGACGGATGCGCTGAGCCTCACCGCCCGAGAGTGTGCCGGCGGCGCGCGCCATGCTCAAGTAGCCCAACCCGACCTCAAGCAAGAACTCAAGCCGCGCACGAATCTCGCGCAGCACTGCAGCCGCGATCGATGCCTCTCGCTCAGTGAGCGTGATGGTCTGCATGAACGCATAGGCATCGAGCAGGCTGAGCTCAGCGACCGAAGAAATGCTGTGGCCGTCGACCGTGACGGCGAGCACTTCGGGCTTGAGCCGTGCGCCATTGCACTCCGAGCACGGGACCTCGCGGAGGTACTCGGCAAAGCGCTGCTGCGACCAGTCACTCTCGGCCTCGGCATACTTGCGTTCGATGTAGGGGATGACGCCCTCGAAACCCGTGGAATAGGTGACGTCGCGCCCGTAGCGATTGCGCCACTTCACCCGTACTTCGAAGTCATTGCCCTCGAGAATTGCCTCTTGCGTGCTCTGCTCGAGTTCGCCCCACGGAGTATCCAGTGAGAAGTCGAGGTCGCGCCCGAGCCCTGCCAGCAGCTTCTGGAAGTAGCTGTAGAGGCCCTTGCCCTGTTGGTTCCACGGCAGAATG
>JBJOPU010000037.1:0-8793 GCA_046050505.1 Actinomycetota bacterium | reverse complement strand
GGCGGCATTGGCACGGTGCACTCGGTGCCGCGCCTCATGAAGGGCCAAGGCGCCATCATCGGTGCCGGTGCGCTCGAATACCCGGCCGAGTTCCAGGGCATGTCGCAAGCGACGCTTGCTGACCTCGGCATTGGCAAGACCATCACGCTCACGAGCACCTATGACCACCGCGTCATTCAGGGCGCCGGCTCGGGTGAGTTCTTGAAGAAGGTGCACGAACTGCTCATCGGTGAGCGCCGATTCTACGAAGACATCTTCGCTGACCTGCGCATCCCCTACGACCCGATTCACTGGGCGCAAGACATTCACGTTGACCTGGCCGACCAGATCAACAAGACCGCGCGCGTGCAAGACCTCATCAACGCGTACCGCGTTCGTGGCCACCTCATGGCCGACGTTGACCCGCTCGAATACCGGCAGCGCACGCACCCCGACCTCGACATTTCGAGCCACGGGCTGACGTTCTGGGATCTCGACCGTGAGTTCGTCACGGGCGGATTCGGCGGTCGGCGCACGATGCTGCTGCGCGAAGTTCTCGGCGTACTGCGCGACACCTACTGCCGCACCGTGGGCATCGAGTACATGCACATTCAAGACCCGGAACAGCGCGCCTGGTTCCAGGATCGCTTGGAAAAGCCCTACGAGAAGCCGACGCACGACGAACAGATGCGCATTCTCGGCAAGCTCAACCAGGCAGAAGCCTTTGAGACGTTCTTGCAGACCAAGTACGTCGGCCAGAAGCGCTTCAGCCTCGAAGGTGGCGAGTCAGTCATCGCGCTGCTCGACGAGATCTTGCAGGGAGCTGCCGAACAGGGGCTCGACGAGGTCGCTATTGGCATGGCTCACCGCGGTCGCCTGAACGTGCTGGCCAACATCGCCGGCAAGACCTATGGTCAGATCTTCCGCGAGTTCGAGGGCACGCAAGACCCGAAGTCGGTGCAGGGCTCGGGCGACGTGAAGTACCACCTCGGCACCGAGGGCACCTTCACGGCCATGTCGGGCCAAGAAGTCGCCGTCTCGCTCGCTGCGAACCCCTCCCACCTCGAAGCCGTCAACGGCGTGCTCGAGGGCATTGTGCGCGCAAAGCAAGACCGTAAGCCGATCGGCAGCTTCACCGTGCTGCCGGTGCTGTTGCACGGTGACGCGGCGATGGCGGGCCAAGGTGTCGTCGTCGAGACCTTGCAGCTCAGCCAACTGCGCGGCTACCGTACGGGCGGCACCGTTCACGTGGTCATCAACAACCAGGTCGGCTTCACGACGCCTCCCGGCGAGGGTCGCACGTCGACGTACTCGACTGATGTGGCCAAGACCATCCAGGCGCCGATCTTCCACGTCAACGGCGACGACCCCGAGGCCGTCGTGCGCGTGGCCGAACTCGCGTTTGCCTACCGGCAGCACTTCAAGCGTGACGTCGTCATCGACCTCGTCTGCTACCGCCGCCGCGGCCACAACGAGGGCGACGACCCCTCGATGACGCAGCCGCTCATGTACAACCTCATCGAGGCCAAGCGTTCGGTGCGCACGCTCTACACCGAGGCGCTCGTCGGTCGCGGCGACATCACCGAAGAAGAGTTCGAGGCAGCGCATCGCGACTTCCAAGACCGCCTCGAGGTGGCGTTCGCCGAGACGCACGCGGCACAGACGGGCTCGCTGCCCGTCGTGACGGGTGGGCCTGCAACAGAGCACGACGATCTGGCCGGAGAGCCCGAGTCGACGGGTGTCGACGTGGCGGTCATCCAGCACATCGGTGACGCGCACGACAACCCGCCTGCCGGGTTCACGGTGCACACCAAGCTGCAGGCCATGCTCAAGAAGCGTGTCGAGATGAGCCGTCAGGGCCAGATCGACTGGGGCTTCGGTGAGCTACTCGCTCTCGGCTCGCTGCTCATGGAGGGCACTCCCGTGCGCATGGCCGGGCAAGACTCGCGTCGAGGCACCTTCGTGCAGCGTCACGCAGTGCTGCACGACCGCGTCAACGGCCAAGAGTGGCTGCCCCTCGCCAACCTCAGCGAAAACCAGGCTCGATTCTGGATCTACGACTCGCTGCTGAGCGAATACGCGGCCATGGGCTTCGAATACGGCTACTCGGTCGAGCGCCCCGACGCACTCGTGCTGTGGGAGGCCCAGTTCGGCGACTTCGCCAATGGGGCGCAGACGATCATCGACGAGTTCATCTCGTCGGCCGAGCAAAAGTGGAACCAGCGCTCGAGCGTCGTGCTGCTGCTGCCTCATGGCTACGAAGGTCAAGGCCCCGACCACTCGTCGGCCCGCATCGAGCGCTTCTTGCAGCTGGCGGCAGAAGACAACATGACGATCGCGCGGCCGTCAACGCCTGCGTCGTACTTCCACTTGCTGCGTCGGCAGGCCTATGCTCGCCCGCGTCGCCCGCTCATCGTCTTCACGCCGAAGGCCATGTTGCGATTGCGCGGTGCCACGAGCGAAGTTGCCGACTTCACGAGCGGCCGGTTCGAGCCGGTCATCGACGACGCGACCGTGACGGATGCCGGCGCCGTGCGCCGGGTGCTGCTGCACGCCGGCAAGATTCACCACGACCTCGTGGCCGAAATCGAGAAGCGTGGAACCACCGGCATTGCCCTCGTGCGCCTCGAGCAGTACCACCCACTGCCCGAAGCCGAGTTGCGCGCGGCCCTGGGCCGATACCCGAACGCTGAGGTCGTCTGGGTGCAGGACGAGCCCGAAAACCAGGGTGCGTGGCCCTTCTTGGCGCTCGAGACGCAAAAGCGGGGCATGCCCGCCATGCGGGTCATTTCGCGTCACGCTTCGGCGTCACCGGCAACGGGCTCGAGCAAGCGCAGCGCTCAAGAGCACGCCGACATCATGGATGCCGCTCTGGCCGACTGAGCCACCGCGCCATCGACGACGAAGGCCCGCTTCCTCACGGGAGCGGGCCTTCGTCGTGCGCGTGGCTCTCAGCGTCGATCGAGTTGCGCGATCGAGCCCATAATCACGTCGCGAAGTTCGTCGGGAGCTTTTTCTTGGCACGCCTCTTTGACCTTCGTCGTGAGCGTGATACCCACCAGATGCTCGGCCGAGCAATGGTCGCAGTTGGCGAGGTGCTCGCGAATGTCAGAACACTGCTCAGCACTGAGCTCGTTGTGCAGAAACTCTTCGAGCTCTTGCATGGCCTTGTCACAGCCGCAGTCGGTCATTGCGCGCTCTCCTTCGTTGAGCTGGCGGGCACCGCAACGGTCATGCCGCGCTCACGGGCGTAATCGGCCAGCAGTTCTCGTAGCAACCGTCGACCTCGGTGCAAGCGGCTCATGACGGTGCCGACGGGGGTCTTCATGATGTCGGCGATCTCTTGGTAGGCGAAGCCCTCGACGTCAGCGAAGTACACCGCCAATCGAAAGTCTTCAGGAATCGCCTGCAGGGCGTCTTTCACCGCACTCGCGGGCATGCGATCGATAGCCTCCGCCTCGGCCGACCGTGTGGTCGACGAGGTCGCCGATTCGGCCCCGCCGAGTTGCCAGTCTTCGAGGTCATCGATGGTGCCCTGATAGGGGTCACGTTGCTTCTTGCGATAGACGTTGATGAAGGTGTTGGTGAGGATGCGGTAGAGCCACGCCTTGAGGTTCGTGCCCTGCTCGAACTGCGCGAACGCCGCGAAAGCCTTCACGAACGTCTCTTGCACGAGATCGGCGGCGTCGGCCGGGTTCTTCGTCATGCGCATTGCTGCGCCATAGAGCTGGTCCATGAAGGGCAGTGCTTGCTCTTGGAACAGGCGTCGACGTTCGACGAGCTCATCGGGCTCGGTCGGCATGGCCTGGTTCGGCGTCGTGTCGGTCATCAGGCGCGAGTCTACCGAGGGCACTCGAACGTGCGATGTGGAGGCTCGGTCGAGCACGAGCGTTGCCATGGGCATCCCTTTCATCATCGTTCTCGTCACGGGAGTGAGCGTTCGGTGTCGGCGCAGTGCCGATACCCTGATAACCGATGCAGGTCTTCACATATTCCGGAGCACGGTTCTCGCCCTACGGCGACGACGAGCGCCCGAGCACATCCGACGCCCTCGACAGCAATGGCGACTGGCTCGCCCCGCGCGCCACCGGCCCGCTCGCGGCACGCGTGAGCCTTCCGGGCTCGAAGAGCCTCACCAATCGGGAGCTCGTGCTCTCGGCGCTGGCCGATAGCCCATCGTTGCTGCGGCGGCCCCTGCACTCGCGCGACTCGATGCTCATGATCGAGGCGCTGCGCTCACTCGGAGTGCAGATCGACGAGGTACCCGGCGACGGCGCCTATGGCCCCGATCTGCGCGTCACACCGCCCGCTGAACTCTCGGGCAGCACCGCGATCGACTGCGGCCTTGCCGGAACCGTGATGCGCTTCTTGCCGCCCATTGCGGCCCTCGCGCTGGGCCCCGTCGCGTTCGACGGCGACGAGAGCGCGCGGCGGCGCCCCATGCGCACAACGGTCGATTCGCTGCGCGCTCTCGGCGTTGATGTGAATGAAGATGGCCGCGGAGCCCTGCCGTTCAGCCTGTGGGGCACGGGTTCGGTGCGCGGCGGCGACATCTCGATTGACGCCTCGGCGTCGAGCCAGTTTGTCTCCGGACTTTTGCTGGCTGCGCCGCGATTCACCGAAGGCCTTGTTCTTCGCCACACGGGTGAACGACTCCCGTCGATTCCGCACATTGAGATGACCATTGCGGCGCTGGCCGACCGCGGGGTGACCGTCGAGAGCCCCGAGCCCGGCGTGTGGGTCGTGCCGGCGGCGCCCATTGCGGGCCGCACGATCGACATCGAGCCTGACCTCTCAAACGCGGCACCGTTTCTTGTCGCGGCGATCGTGTCAGGCGGCACGGTCGCCGTCGACGGATGGCCGATCGCGACCACGCAGGTCGGCGCCGATCTCGAAACCCTGTTGCCGCTATTCGGCGCGACGGTGCACCGCGATGGAACGTCACTCGTGGTCGACGGTGGCCGTGGATTGCTCGGCGGCGCCGTTCTGCCCGGCGTCGACCTCGACCTCTCGACAGGCGGCGAGCTCGCGCCCGCGATCGTTGCCCTCGCCGCACTCGCGAGTGGCCCGAGCACCATCACGGGCATCGGCCACTTGCGTGGCCACGAGACCGACCGACTCGCGGCTCTCGCCGCCGAAATCACCGGGCTGGGGGGCACGGCCACCGAACTCGACGATGGACTCGCCATCGAGCCCCAGGCCATGCGCGGCGGACCATGGCGCGCCTACGAAGATCACCGAATGGCCACCGCCGGGGCGATCATCGGTCTGGCCGTCGACGGCGTGCTCGTCGACGACATCAGCTCCACCGCCAAGACGCTGCCCCAATTCGTCGAGCTCTGGAACGGCATGCTCGACCAAACCGCTCCCCCGTCAGAGCTGCCGTGAGCTGGCTGCCGCCCGACGACGACGACGCGTTTGACGCGTACGACGACGAGTCGTTGGTGCGGTCACGCCCGAACCCCAAAGCCAACCGCCCCCGCTCAAAGCAACGCCCGGCCCACGACAACGCCGTGATGGGTCGCGTTGTGACGGTCGACCGAGGCCGTTACTTGTGCCTTCTCGACGAAGGTGGCTCTGACGAGCGCGAGGTCATCTCAACGCGGGCGCGCGAGCTACGAAAGAGTGCCATCGTCACGGGCGATGACGTCGATCTTGTGGGCGACACTACGGGCGCCGAAGGGTCACTCGCCCGCATCGTGCGCATTCACGACCGCCGCACTCTGCTGCGCCGCAGTGCCGATGACACCGACGCCGTCGAGCGCATCATCGTCGCCAACGCCGACCAATTGCTCATCGTCGTCGCGGCCGCTAACCCCGAGCCGCGCCCACGGCTGGTCGACCGCTATCTGGTTGCGGCGTTCGACGCGGGTATCGAGCCGCTGCTTGTCATGACGAAGGCCGACCTCGCCGACCCCACGCCGTTTCTCGCCCAGTTTCGCGGGCTCGATCTGCGCGTCGTCACAAGCCGCTCTGATGCGCCCCCGGTCGACGAGCTGCTCACGATGCTGCGTGACCGCACGACAGTCGCCGTGGGCCACTCGGGCGTCGGCAAATCGACTCTGGTCAACGCGCTCGTTCCGGATGCTCGGCGCGCGACCGGCGTGGTCAACGCCGTCACCGGCCGAGGTCGCCACACCTCGTCGTCAACCGTCTCGTTGCGGTTGCCCGGCGGCGGCTGGATCATCGACACCCCGGGAGTGAGATCGTTCGGGCTCGGACACGTCGACCCCGACAACATCTTGCGCTCGTTCGGCGATCTCGCCGAGATTGGGGCGCACTGCCCCCGCGGTTGCACTCACCTCCCTGACGCGCCTGACTGCGAACTCGTCGAGCGCGCAGCAGCCGGTGAGCTCGGCGAGTTCGGCGCCGAGCGCCTCGACTCTCTGCAACGACTGCTAACGACACTCATGCACCCCAGTGGGCGCACGGGCGCCGATACGCTGAAACCGTGAGCTCCGCATCCGTCGCCCCTGACCCCGCCGTCGGCCTCGCCGCAGACCTTGAGCTCGCCCTCGAACTCGCCGCGCGGGCCGACGCCATCTCGATCGATCGCTTTCGGGCCGTCGACCTGCGCGTCACCACGAAGCCCGACCGCACGCCCGTGACCGACGCCGACCAGGCTGTCGAACGCGTGATTCGTGACAGTTTGGCGGCAGCACGCCCCGACGACGGAATTTTGGGCGAAGAGTTCGGCACCGCGACGGGTTCGGGCGACAGCGTGCACCGCCAGTGGATCATCGACCCCATCGACGGCACGGCCAACTTTCTGCGCGGGGTTCCGATCTGGGGCACCCTCATTGCCTTGGCGGTGGATGCTGTGCCCGTGCTCGGTGTCGTCAGCGCCCCCGCGCTCGGGCAGCGCTGGTGGGGCGCCCGTGGCCTCGGCGCGCACACCGCGAACCACGGCGGCACGGCACGGCGGCTGCAGGTGAGCGGAGTGCGCGAGCTTGCCGACGCCTCGTTGAGCTACAACAGCCTGCCCGGGTGGGATGGTGTGGGTCGGCTCGAGCCCATCGTGGAACTCACGCGCGCTGTGTGGCGGGCCCGGGCCATTGGAGACATGTGGTCGTACATGCTCGTGGCCGAAGGTGCTATCGACATTGCGGCCGAGTTCGACCTGCAACCGTATGACATGGCGGCACTGCAACCAATCATCGAGGAAGCAGGCGGGCGCTTCACCTCCGTCGATGGCGAAGCCGGGCCCTGGCACGGCAGCGCTCTCGCCACGAACGGACTCGTGCACGATGAAGTGTTGCGACGGCTTCAGGGCTGAGTAGGCTCATTGCTGTGCGCCGATCGCAGCACCCTCGGCGCCGAGTCCACCCCGCCACCCAGAGTTGAATCGAGCACTCATGACTACCGACACGACTACGCGCCTCACTCGCGCTCTCGCCATCGTCGCTATCGCCTCCGCGGGCGTCGCGTTGAGCGGCTGCAGCATTCTTGACCAGTTCACGGGCGGCGGCACCGCCACTCGCGACGACAGCGGCGAGGTCGTTGAGGGTAACGACAACACCGACGTCTTCACTCTGCAGGTGGGCGACTGCCTCAACGACTCGACCGCTGCTGAGACGGTCGAGACCATCCCCACCGTGCCGTGTGACGAGCCTCACGACAGCGAGATCTACGCCTCGATCATCATGGAGGGCGACACCTTCCCCGGTGCAGAAGCCACGATCGCTGAGGCCGACCAGGCCTGCCTCGACGCCTTCGCCGGCTTCGTGGGAATCGACTACGCCGACTCGCTCTACTACTACAGCTACTACTTCCCGACCGAGGGCAGCTGGGCTGGCGGCGACCGCGAGATTCTCTGCACGATCTACGACGAGGCCGGCCAGGTCACGGGTTCGCTGCAGAACATCGGACGATAAGTAATTCGCCCATGACCACAACGGTGCGGCGACGACTGCCGGTTGCGATTCTCGCGGCCGCAGTCGTCGCCGTCGCCGTTTCTGGATGCTCGCTGTTCGGGCCCGTGGCGTCGAACACGTTGCCCGTGCGCGACGACAACGGCGTGATCATTGAGACGAATGAGCAAACGGATGCTTTCACCCTCGTCGTTGGCGACTGCCTCAATGACGCCACTGTGACGGGCGAAGTGCAGACGGTGCCGACGGTGCCCTGCGATGAGCCCCACGATGGCGAAATCTACTCGTCCCACACATTGGGCGAATCGTCCTACCGGGGCGACGACGTCATTATCGGAGAAGTCGAGTCACTCTGCTTGCCCGCTTTCGAAGCGTTCGTAGGCGAGCCTTACCTCGACTCGCGCTTCGACTTCAGCTACTACTACCCCACCGAGGCCAGCTGGGCCCGCGGTGACCGAGAAGTGCTGTGCGTCATCTACGACCCCGAGGGGCAAGTGACCGGAAGCCTTAACGGCGTCACCGACTAACGAACGTCGCTGAACCTGATCACTGCTTTGCCACGGATCTGTTGCCGTGCGAGGCGATCAATGACCGCCAGAGCACCCTCGAGTGGCGCCACCTCGTCGATCGCGGCGCGCAGCGTGCCGTGAGCGAGCATGTCGAGCAGGGCAGCCAGGTCATCGCTGTTCTCGCGCTGCATCACGGCGGTCAGGCGATGCTTCACCCACGGGTCGAGCATGACGGCGCGCAACTGCCGGTCGGCACCGCGCAACACCGGACCCCCCGACTTGTCGGCGCCCACAATCACGAGCGTGCCACGCTCGGTAAGCGCACGGCGAAGAACATGCAGGGTACGTCCATCGGCCGCTTCGATGATCACGTCGAACGTGCCCCAGTCAGCCGGCTCAGGGGTCGCGCGATAGTCGATCACGCGCTCGGCACC
>JBJOPU010000036.1:0-9152 GCA_046050505.1 Actinomycetota bacterium | reverse complement strand
GGTTCGTCAGCAACGAGCAGCACGGGGTCACACGAAATGGCCTGAGCGATCATCGCGCGCTGGCGCTGTCCACCCGAGAGCTGGTGGGGGTACTTGTTGAAGGCCGTCGCCGGGTCGGGCATGTCGACCTTCTCGAGCAGCTCGATCGCGCGCACCTTGGCCTGTGCAGGCGTGAGGTCGAAGTGCGTGCGGAGCGTCTCGACGATCTGAAAACCGACCGTGTACACGGGGTTCAGAGCCGTCATGGGCTCTTGGAAGATCACGGCGATCTGCTGACCGCGCACGGCGCGCAACTCGCGCTTGTTGAGGCTCGAGATTTCGCGACCGAGCAGCTTGATCGATCCGGTCACGCGGGCGGTCGGGGGCAAAAGGCCCAGCAGCGCCATCGAGCTCGATGACTTGCCCGAGCCCGACTCCCCCACGATGGCCATAACTTCGCCACGCTTGACGGTGTAGTCGAGACCGACGGCCGCGGGGTAAAACTCGCCGTCGACCCAGAAGTCAACGCCGAGGCCAGTGACCTCGAGCACGGTCTCGACGGCAGTGGTGGTAGAGCTGGTCACGGGAGGTCCTTCCGCGTGGTCATGGTGCGGGGGTCTGCGAAGCTGGGGGCATGCGTATTCAGCCCGCGAGCTTTCGCCCCACCTTCGGTCGAGTTCTGACGATCGTCATGGCGCTCATCGCGCTCGGCGCCCTGATCGGCCTCGTGGTCGCGGGCGACCTGGGCACCCTGCTGCGATCGGGCTGGTGGTTGCTGCTGCTGGCTGCCCTGACGTGGGCTCTGTACTGGATGCCCGTGGTCGAGGTGCTCGAGCACGAGGTGCTCGTGCGCAACCCGCTGGTCACCTGGCACGTATCGTGGCCCGCGATCGAGCGCATCGACACCAAGTGGGCTCTGACCCTCTACACGTCGCGCCGCAAGATCGAGGCCTGGGCGGCTCCCTCGTCGGGCCGCTTCACGGTATTCACCCTGGGCCCAGAAGACACCCGCGTGAGCGAGACCGCGCGCCTCGCCGGCTCGATTCGCCCCGGCGACACGCTCTCGAGCGAGAGCGGCGCCGCCGCGAACCAGATTCGTCGCCACTGGGAGCAGTTGCGCGACGACGGGCTGCTCGACGTGTCGGCCGAACACCGCATCGTTCGTCGCGACTGGAACGTTCGCACGATCGCTGTGCTGAGCGTGCTTCTCGCGCTGGGTCTGGTGGGGCTCGCGTTCTAGACGCACGACGACACCCACTTAGACGTCGCCCACGGTGCTGGAGCCGCGCGTCGTGACGATAGCGGCGGCCCGGTCGAGGCCACCGTCGGTGCCCTTCGCGAGCGCCCGAGCGCTCGGCATGCGCCGCTGGCGCGGGTCGAAGGCGTCACGCAGTCCATCGCCGATGAAGTTGATGCATAGCGCGATCGTGATGATGAAGACACCGGGCCACCAGAACAACCACGGCCGCGTCGCGAACGCCGACTGGTTCTCGCTAATGATCTTGCCGAGCGAGGTGTCGGGCGATTGCACGCCGTATCCGAGAAAGCTCAGCGCCGTCTCGAGCAAGATGGCCGCCGCCATGAGCAGCGTCGTATTGACGATGATCACGCCGATGGCGTTGGGCAAGATGTGCTTGAAAATGATGCGCCGGTCGCTCGCGCCAGCCACCCGGGCAGCGTCGACAAACTCACGCTCGCGCAAGCTCAGCACCTCACCCCGCACGAGTCGAGCAAGACCCGTCCACGTGAAGAGACCGATGATGATCGCGAGCACGAACGCGCCGAGCTTGCCGAACGCCAGACCGAGAACCGCACCGATGACGATGAGCGGAATCGTGATGATGACGTCGGTAAAGCGCATGAGCACCGAGTCAACCCAGCCGCGGTAGTACCCCGAAACGGCACCGATAACGGTACCGATCGTGGTCGCAATCAAGCCGACGATCACCATAATGACCACTGACTGCTGCGTACCGCGCATGACGACCGCGAAGATGTCGCGGCCAATCTCGTCTTGGCCGAAGGGGTGGTCACCAAAGCGGATGCCGTCGCCGCCCATCCATTCGGGAACCAGGCTCAGCGTGGGACGACCGCCATTCTGGGCGGTAGGAATCTCGGTCCAGGTCCACTGCCACCAGCCCGGCGTCTTGATCTGAATGCCGAACACCGAGAAGTCGAAACCGACGGCGGTGAAGGCGAGCACGATCACGAAGGCGAGCGTGACCATCGAGATGACGGCACCCTTGTGGCGGAAGAAGCGTCGGCGAACGATCTGCCCTTGGCTGAGACCTTCAACCTCTTTGTTCTCGATGTTGTTCTCGGCATCGGTGACGCCGCCGGTAGGCACAGGAGCGTTGAGATTACTCATCAGTTGACTCGGATTCGTGGGTCGAGAGCGGCGTAGACGAGGTCGGCGATGAGGTTAAACAAAATCGCTAGCCCGCCGACGACGAGGAAGAAGGCCATGACCGGATTCGGGTCGGTGTCATCGAGCCCGTTCTGGAAGAGCGCACCCATGCCCGTCCACCCAAAGACTCGCTCGGTAATGACAGCACCACCGACAATGCCGCCGATATCGAAGGCGACGATCGTGGCGATCGGAATGAGCGCATTGCGGAAGGCGTGGCGCACGACGACCGTGCGCTCGGGCAGACCTTTTGCCCGAGCGGTGCGGATGTAGTCCTGGTTCATGACCTCGAGCAGGCTGGCCCGCGAGTATCGCGTGTAGCCGGCAAACGAGATGAGGATGAGGGCCAACGTGGGCAGCAATAGGTGGGTGTAGATGTCGACGCCCTGAACCCACAGAGAACCCTCGAGGTTGGGCGTTGACGACCCAATCGTCGCGATCGGGCGGCCACGGATGCGCCCCGAGCTTGCGTAGTCGTCCCACACCATCATGAACCGGTCGAGAGCAATGGCTCCCGCGGTGATGAAGCCCGTGAAGGCCGCAACGCGCATGACGGGGCCCTTGTCGACGCCGCCCATGAACCACCCGATGCCGAGGCTCACCCCGACGGCGAGAATGGCGAGGCCCAAGAGCATCCACCACTCCGTGATCGAGTAGGAAATGCCGAACTGGAACGGGAAGTAGAGCGCGAGCCCGAGCCCCGCCACCGCGAGCGACGCGTACAGCGCCTGACGGTTCTTGAGCCCAGTGATGAGGGCCGTGAAGCCCACCGCGGCGCCAATGCTGATGATTGCCACACCGATGATGCTGAGGCCCGGGTAGGTGAACCAGTCGATGAGGTTCATGATCACGAGCATGCTCGCCGTCGCACCCGAGGCAAGCGCGAACGTCATGACCTTGCGCTTGATGGCGCCGGGAATGATGGACCCCCAGAGCAGGCCCGCCAACAGTGCCGCTATGGCGATGAAGAGCGGCGGCAATTGCGGACTGTCTTCGAGGAAGTCATTGAACCCGATGGCCACGAACTGCTTCAGCAGAACGGCGACCCAGAAGATCGGCAGCGAGAAGAAGAGGAACGAGATGAAGGTCACCGAGTAGTCGTAACCCGAGTACTGGCGAAGGGCAGTCGTAATGCCGACCGTGAGGCCCAGAATGATCGCCACGATCGTGGCGATGGTGACGAGCTGGAGCGTCGAACCGAGGGCTTGCTCGAGCAGCGCGTTAACGCTGCGGCCCTGCACGGTGAGACCCAGATTGCCGCCGAACACACCGGCCGTGCCCTGCGAGGGGTCACCGAAAAGCCAAATGAAGTAACGAAGCGGCGGAATCACGTCGAGACGCAGACGCTTGGTCAGCGAGTCGATCAGTTGCTCTTTGTTGGGGGCGTTGCTGGCTCGAAGATCTTCGAGCGGGTCACCCGAGAGGGCGACGAGGTTGTACATGAGGAACGTGGCCGCGAGGAGCACGAACACGGAGGCGATGAGACGCCGGATGACGAATGCTGCCATGGGAATGGCACCCTACCTATCTGTGAACGAGGGGGCTCTCAGCCAGGGGCGCTGAGACCGCGGTGCGGTCCCAGCGCCCCAGTGCTGAGAAGAACTGACCAGAGTCAGTCGGTAGCTGGGCTACTGACTAGTTGGTCTCGGTCGGCTCCCAGTCCCACGCGTTCCAGAAGATGGTCGGCGACAGCGGGCCCGGCTCCACGTTCGTGACGCGGTCAGAGAACGCGGTCACGGCGGGGAACTGGAAGATGGTGACTCCGTAGAAGTCGTCCATCAGGAGCTTGTCGATCTCGATCTGGATCTCGATCTGACGAGCGGGGTCGAGCGTCACGTCGAGCTCGTCGAGCAGCGCGTCAACCTCTTCGTTGCTGTAGTAGTTGAGGTTGTTGATGCCACCCGTGCGGAACGTCGGCGAGCTGTTGGTCACACCAAGGCTCGTCGACTGCCAGCCGAAGAACACGGCGTCGTAGGCACCGGGAGTGCCGAGGAGGCCACCCCACTCGGGGCTGCTGCAGTCTTCGACCACAAAGCCGGCCTCGGTGGCCGAGGCCTGGATGAGCGCGAACTCGTTGACACGACGCGGGTTGGTCGACGCGAACAGCACGCAGACCTCGGGCGCGGTGACGCCCGCCTCAGCGATGAGCGCCTTGGCGCCCTCGATGTCGACCTCGCCGAACTTCTCGGCCATGCCGTTGTTCGCGACCGTCTCTTCGTAGCCGGGAGCGCCGGGGATGAAGATCTGCGAGTTGCGAACCTCAGCCGTGGGGTTGAGCGGCTTGATGAGGGTGTCGATGATCTGCTGACGCGGGATGGTCTTCAGGAAGGCCTCGCGCAGGAGCGGGTTGTCGAACGTGCCGTTCTTCGAGTTCTCGAACGTGAGGTCGAAGTGCTCGTAGACAGCCTCTTCACCCGAGAGAACCGTCACACCGTCGAGAGCCGCCAGAGCGTCAGCAACGTCGGCCGTGGCCTGGGGGCTGATGATGTCGACCTCACCGTTGGCGAGCGCCTGAACGGCGGCCAGCGGGTCGGTGATGAAGCGAACGGTGATCTCCTCGATGTTGGGGAGGTTCGCGCCGCGGTAGTTCGGGTTCGCCGAAAGGGTGATCGACTCGTCAGCCACGAAACCAGTGATCTGGTACGGGCCATTGACGACGAGAAGGTTCGCGTCTTCTTCAGCGGGCATCTCGGTGAAGTTCCAGTCCGAGTTCCAGGTGCTCGAGATCGGGGCGAGAGCCTCGGCGTCGGCGTTCTGGATCGCCTCGACGAGAGCCGTCTTGGCCTCGCCAGCGTCTTCGATGTCAAGGGCGCGCTGCGCAACGACGTGTGCCGGCAGGCCCACACCGAAGACGAGCTCCCAGTCAACGAAGAACTCGTCGTAGACGAGCGTGATCGACTTGCCGTCGATCTCGGGCGTCTCGGTGACGAGCTGCAGACCCGCGCCGATGGCACCATCGAAGTAGACGACGTCAGTCGGGTACTCGTCGGTGAACAAGCCGGTCTCGGGGTCGGTGAAGTCGCCCGGGTTGAACTCGGGGGTGTTCAGCACACCCGAGTTGGCAGCCCACGCGAGCAGCATGTCGGCGCCGTCGACGGCGGTGCCGTCAGACCACTGCACATCGTCGTTGACGGTGTACTTGACGGTCAGCGGGTCTTCCGAGAGGAGCTCGTAGGTGCCGAACGACTCGTCCTTCACCAGCTCAGGAACGTTGTTGTAGTAGTTGAAGCCACCACTGGTCATGTACACGATGTTGGCGTTCGCCGTGGCGTTACCGAACGACGTGTTGCTGTTGTACGAGTAGAACGGCTGGTTCCACGCGACCGTGATGGAGCTACCCTCGACGACCTCGGACTGCGGCGCTGCGCAAGCCGAGAGAACGAGAGCGCTCGCCGCGATCGTGGCCGTGGCGGCCGCGAATCTGCTGATACGCAATTTTCCTCCTGTGCAAGATGGATGCGTGGCGGCACGTTTTCCGAGCGCGCCGTCACGCCTGTTGGGTATGACCCTAGAGACCCAGAGAGACCCCCGCCAAACTGTAGGCCGATTCGTTACATACCGGTAACGCTCGCGCGAGCAACAAACTCGGTTTGCAGGATTAGTGCGCTGCGGAATCGATATCACGCAATAATCGTGCGTCTCTGAGTCAATCATCAGCGAGGAGCACGTGCAGTGTGTCCACACGCGCCACGCGCACCCGACGAGCCCATGGTGAACGGCGCCAAAGACGCGCCCCGCATCTCCCTTGCGATTGAGGGTTGTGCACAACGAAGCGGGTTGGGCCCTCACAATGAGAGCGTGAATTTTCGAGCGGATGCCGCACTCGTGACCGAACCGCGCTCGAGCGATCGGCGCATCCGACTAGAGATTCTCATCGTGCTCGGGCTCTCGCTCGGCGCGAGCGCCGTGTACTCGCTCGTGGCGATCGCGAACCGCCTGACGCGCGATGTTCCGCTCGGTGATCAAACCGCGACGCTCAATCCCCCGCGCGATCAGCGCGAGATCTTCGACCTCATCTATCAGCTGTTGGGCATCTTCTTCGATCTCGTGCCGGTAGCCCTCGTCGCATTCCTCCTCTGGAATACCGCGCGGCCACACCTCGGTCGCTTGGGCATCGATGGCACTCGGCAGTGGCGCGACACCCGCGACGGCCTGGGGCTCGCTCTGCTCGTGGGCATCCCCGGCCTTGCGCTCTACCTGGTGGGACGCGCGCTCGGCATCACCGTGACGGTCGTGCCGACCGCACTCGACGAACACTGGTGGACAGTACCGGTGCTGCTGCTCTCAGCACTGCGCGCGGGCGTGACCGAAGAAGTGATCGTCGTCGGCTACTTGTTCGCGCGACTGCGCGACCTGCGCTGGCGACCATGGACGATCATTCTCACGAGCGCACTGCTCCGCGCGACGTACCACCTCTACCAAGGCTTTGGAGCCTTCATCGGCAACTTCGCCATGGGTCTGCTCTTCGGCTGGCTCTACACGCGCTACGGGCGCCTGCTACCGCTCGTCATTGCGCACACTGTGATCGATGCCGTCATCTTCATCGGCTACCCGTGGGCCGCGGCGGCGTTCCCGGGGCTCCTCACCCCGATGCCCGTGCCAACGCCCACCCCGAGCCCGACTCCCTAGGCGAACGCCTCACGTCGCGCCACAGGCGCGCAGTCAGCACAGCCAAGCTGCCGATTGAGGCGAGCGCCGCTAGGCGAACGCCTCAATCGGCAGGCACGAGCAGACGAGGTTGCGGTCGCCGTACGCCTGGTCGACGCGGCGCACCGGCGGCCAATACTTATCGGCGCGCGTCGCCCCGAACCCTCCCGAGCTGTCGGCACCGGGGCCGTGTTCGCCGTCGGGAACGAGCGACGCCGGGTAGACGGCGAGTTCGCGCGAGTAGGGGTGACTCCATTCCCCGGCGATGACGCTCTCGGCCGTGTGCGGCGCGTTCACGAGCGGGTTGTCGTCGGCCGGCCATTCGCTTGCCGCAACGCGATCGGCCTCGAGGCGAATCGCGATCATGGCCTGGATGAACCGCTCGAGCTCGGCGAGGTCTTCAGACTCGGTCGGCTCGATCATGAGCGTGCCCGAGACCGGGAACGACATGGTCGGAGCGTGGAAGCCGTAATCCATGAGCCGCTTCGCGACGTCGTCGTTGCCGATGCCCGTGGCCTCCTTGAGCGGCCGAAGGTCGAGGATGCACTCGTGAGCCACGAGACCGTTCTCGCCCGCGTAGAGCACCGGGTAGTGGTCGCGCAGGCGCAGGGCGACGTAGTTGGCGGCGAGCACGGCGCTGGCCGTGGCATCCCGAAGCCCGTCGGCCCCCATCATGCGCGCGTAGGCCCACGAGATCGGCAAGATGCTCGCCGAGCCGTAGGGCGCCGCTGAGACGGGCGCTCCGCGGTGTTCGACGGTGCCGGCGTTGCCCGTCGTGTGATCGAACGGCGGGTGCTGGTGCATTTGGGCGAGCGGATGCCCGGGCAAGAACTCGGCGAGGTGCGCCTTGGCCGCCACGGGCCCGACGCCGGGCCCACCGCCGCCGTGCGGGATGCAGAAGGTCTTGTGCAGGTTGAGGTGGCTCACGTCGCCGCCGATGTCGCCGTAGCGCGCGTAACCGAGCAAGGCATTGAGGTTGGCGCCATCGATGTAGACCTGGCCGCCCGCCTCGTGCACGGCAGCGGTGACCTCCATGACGTCGTGCTCGTACACCCCGTGAGTCGAGGGGTAGGTGATCATGAGCGCCGCGAGCTCGTCACGGTGGTCAGCGATCTTGGCGCGCAAGTCAGCCAGGTCGACGTCACCCGTCTCGGTCGTGCTGATGACGACGACGCGCATGCCCGCGAGTACGGCCGAGGCCGCGTTCGTGCCGTGGGCGCTCGAAGGAATCAGGCACACCGTGCGGTGCTCGTCGCCGCGTGAGCGGTGGTAGCCGCGAATCGCGAGCAGGCCTGCGAGCTCACCCTGGCTGCCCGCGTTGGGCTGCAGCGACACGGCGTCATAGCCCGTCAGCTCGGCGAGCCAGGTTTCGAGGTGCCCGATCATGACGAGCGACCCCTGCACGTCGTCGAGGGGCGCGAAGGGGTGCAGTCCACTAAACTCGGGCCACGTGACGGCGGCCATTTCGGTGGCCGCGTTGAGCTTCATGGTGCACGAGCCGAGCGGAATCATGCCGCGGTCAAGCGCATAGTCGCGGTCAGCAAGGCGCTTGAGGTAGCGCATCATCGCGGTCTCGCTGCGGTTGACGTGAAAGACCGGGTGCGTCATGAACGTGGATGCCCTGCGCAACCCCTCGGGCACGTGCTCGGTGAGGCTCACGCCAAAGCCGTCGCTCAGGCCGAACACGGCGGCGAGGTCCGCGGCCAGCCCGTCGGTGGCCCGGGAGAACCCGATGCCGCTCGCGGCGGTCACTTCGTCGAAGCTGAAGCGCACGGTGTCGGCGTCGACCTGCCACAGCAGCAGGTCGCGCTCGAGAGCCGTCTCGACGATCTCGGCGGCGCGGCCCGGCACGCGCACCTCAAGGGTGTCGAAGAAGCAGGTGTGGGCCACCTCGATTCCCGCCGCGTGCAAGCGGGCCGCGAAGCCCGCGGTCTGACGGTGCACGTTCTCGGCAATGCGTCGCAAGCCGTCGGGCCCGTGATAGACCCCGAACATCGAGGCCATAACAGCAAGCAGCACCTGGGCGGTGCAAATGTTCGAGGTCGCTTTGTCGCGGCGAATGTGCTGCTCACGAGTCTGCAGCGTCAGGCGGTAGGCGGGGCGCCCATCAGCGTCGCGC